>NZ_KV811769.1:0-145540 GCF_001813195.1 Staphylococcus sp. HMSC065D05 | reverse complement strand
AGCCAAGCTGCTTCATATAATTATATTCACTAATTATATATGATTAATCATATACTGATATTTAAAGCATTAAACTAACATTGTATGATGTTGTTTAATGCTTTTTTAATTTCTAATAAGTTTAATATCACAAAGTTTTAACATTGCTGTGTACCGAATGACGGAATTTTCAAAAAATGGAACGCAAAATTAAGCTGTTTGGACAACCGATCATTTTTTGATATGGTTCACTAGTGCTTTTTCAGGATGCTTCAGTAGTTTACGAGATATAGCTCTTTTTTATTTCAGAAAATTCTAACTATTGTTATAATATAAAGTACTTACTAATTAGATTATTTTAATGAGGAGGCATAGCATGGAAATGTCAGAAAGGCTAGCTTCAATTCCTGATAGTTACTTTGGCAAAACAATGGGCCAAAAAGTTGAACATGGTCCTTTACCACTTATAAATATGGCAGTTGGAATTCCAGATGGAGAAACGCCAAAAGGTATTATCAATCATTTTTCAGAGGCGCTATGTATTCCAGAAAACCAAAAGTATGGTCCATTTCATGGCAAAGATACCTTTAAACAAGCTATTGTTAACTTCTATCAAAGACATTACGATGTTGAATTAGACAAAGAAGATGAAGTTTGTATTTTATATGGGACTAAAAATGGTCTTGTCGCATTACCTACTTGTGTTGTTAATCCTGGTGAAATCGTACTTTTACCAGATCCGGGATATACAGATTATTTAGCGGGGGTCATGTTAGCTGATGCTAAGCCACTCCCTTTAAAATTGTCGCCACCAAATTATTTGCCGAATTGGAATACTATAAGTGCTAAAGTTCTTGAGAAGACTAAGCTAATTTATTTAACATATCCTAATAATCCTACCGGTTCGACAGCCACACAAGATGTTTTTGATGAAGCAATTCATCGCTTTAAAGGTACTCAAACAAAGATAGTTCATGACTTTGCATATAGTGCTTTTGGATTTGACGCCAAAAATCCAAGCATATTAGCTTCTAATAATGCAAAAGATGTTGCTATCGAGATATTCTCTTTATCTAAAGGATATAATATGTCAGGCTTTCGTGTTGGTTTTGCTGTTGGGAATAAAAAAATGATTCAAGCGTTAAAGAAGTATCAAACTCATACAAATGCAGGTATGTTTGGAGCGCTTCAAGATGCTGCTACATACGCACTCAATCATTATGATGAATTTTTAGAAAAGCAAAATGAAATATTTAGACGTAGACGTGATAATTTTGAATCACAACTACAACGTGCACATTTACCGTTTGTTCACTCTAAGGGAGGTATTTACATTTGGTTACATACACCTCCGGGTTATGATAGTGAAGCATTCGAACAGTTGTTATTAAAAGAAAAGTCAATTTTAGTTGCACCTGGTAAACCATTTGGTGAAAATGGTAATCAATATGTGAGGGTTTCATTAGCGCTCGATGATAAACAATTAGAAGAAGCGGCGAATCGCTTAGCACAGTTACGGTATTTGTATGAAAGATAAAGGAGTTATAAAATGACTAAAATTAAATTAATGGGTGTCAGAGAAGAAGATGAACCTTACATTGAACTGTGGTCACAACAACATGAAGTGGAGGTAGAGATGTCGAAAGAACAGTTAACTGAAGACAATGTCCAATCTATTGAAGGATTTGATGGACTATCACTGTCTCAAACATTACCATTATCAGAAACAATTTATAATAAATTAAATCAACTTGGAATTCGGCAGATTGCTCAACGAAGTGCTGGATTTGATGGTTATGATTTAGAGTTAGCATCTAAATATGGTCTTATTATATCTAATGTGCCTTCCTATTCACCTCGAAGCATTGCTGAATTTACCGTGACTCAAGCCATCAATATTGTACGTCACTTTAATCATGTTCAAAGAAAAATGAGATTGCATGATTTTAGATGGGAGGCATCAATTTTATCTCAATCCATCAAAGATTTAAAGGTAGCGGTTATTGGCACGGGACATATTGGTGGCATTGTTGCACAAATATTCTCAGAAGGATATCTATGTGACGTTGTAGCGTATGATCCATTTCCAAGTGAACATGTGAAACCTTACGTTACCTATAAACAAAGTATAAATGAGGCTATTCAAGATGCAGATATCGTCACAATACATATGCCGTCAACACAGTATAACAACTACCTGTTTAATGAAAATATGTTTCAAATGTTTAAAAAGGGTGCTGTGTTTGTAAATTGTGCTAGAGGATCCTTAGTAGATACCAAGGCTTTGTTATCTGCAATAAATCAAGGTCAAATTAAAGGTGCGGCACTTGATACTTATGAATATGAGGTTGGCGTATATACGACAGATAGAAGTGAAGACGGTTTGAATGACCCACTTTTAGAGGAATTAATTACTAGAGAAGATATTATTGTTACACCTCACATAGCATTTTATACTGAAGCGGCAATTAAACATCTGATTTTTGATGCTTTAGATGCAACAATGGAAGTATTAAATACTGGCACGACACAGTTAAGAGTAAATTAAAAAGCATAAAGGGTAGCGAGAAGCATTCCCTTTATGCTTTTTAACATTAGCGATTATTTAACATCATAACCTTGTTCTTCAATTGCTTCTTTCATATTGTCAAATGTAACTTTTGAATCATTATACTCAACGCGTACATGATTTTCATCTAAATTTACTTCAGCACTTGATACGCCATTTAGTTTAGCTAGTGCCGATTCTACGGCGTTTCTACAATGTTCGCAACTCATACCTTCAACTTTTATGATTTTTTGTGTCATCATTATCACTCCTTTTTACTCCACATATTACATACTATCATAAAGCTCAAATGTAAATTTTTAAAGCTTTCTGTATAAATTGTTTAGAAAGTAAATCATTTTGTAAGATATTTATCATCATTATATATATACTATAGTTTCATTTTTTTCAGTCTTAAGGCATTCGTAACTACGCTAACAGAACTTAATGCCATAGCAGCACCAGCAATCCAAGGTGCTAATAAACCACAAGCAGCTATTGGGATGCCAGCTACGTTATATCCAAATGCCCAAAATAAATTTTGTCGAATATTTTTAATCGTAGCTTTACTTGCTTTGATAGCTTTTGGAACTAATAGCAAGTCACCACCAAGAATCGTAATATCTGCAGCTTCAATCGCTACCTCAGCTCCAGTGCCTATAGCCATTCCAATATCGGCTTTTACAAGTGCAGGCGCATCATTAATTCCATCGCCGACCATGGCAACCTGTTTACCTTTGTCTTGTAATAAAGAGATTTGATGTGCCTTTTCTTCGGGCAATACTTCTGCAATGACATATTCAATGCCAACTTGTTTTGCGATGGTTTGAGCTGTTCGATTGTTATCACCAGTCAGCATAACCACGTCGATATTCATATTTCTAAGCTCTTTTATAGCTTGTTTAGCATCATTTTTTACTGTATCAGCTATAGCAATGATTCCATTAATTTGATTATCCACGGCAATCATCATTGCCGTTTGACCTAAATATTCATAGTGATTTAATTGCTCATTTAATTTATTACTAATAGATATATTGTAATCATTCATTAATTTTCGATTGCCCACGAGGATTTGTTGTTGATGAATCGTAGCTTTAATGCCATGTCCGGGAACTGATTTAAAAGAGTCATTATCAAGTAAATTAAGACCTTTATCTTTAGCATAAGTAACAATGGCATCAGCAAGAGGATGTTCTGAAGTATTTTCAGCACTTGCTAAAAGTTGTAATGTATCATTGTCACCAACATAATCAGTTACTACAGGTTGCCCATTAGTAATTGTACCTGTTTTATCTAGCACGATTGTATCAACATAATGTGCGCGTTCTACAAATTGGCCTCCTTTGAATAATATGCCATTTTCTGCAGCACGTCCCGTACCCACCATAATAGATGTAGGTGTTGCTAAACCAAGTGCACAGGGACAAGCAATAACTAAAACAGATATTGCTGAAACAAGTGCAGGTTCAAATTGTCCAGGGTGAACGAATATAATCCATATGATAAAAGTAATAATCGCAATGCTAACCACAATCGGAACAAAATATCCAGAAATAATATCAGCTAAGCGTTGAATCGGTGCTTTAGAACTTTGAGCATCCTCAACCACTTTAATTATATGTGATAATGCAGTATCACCACCTACTTGAGTTGCTTCAATCATGATTGAACCATTTTTATTCATGGTAGATCCAATCACTGAATCGCCACTACTTTTTTCAACAGGTATAGACTCACCAGTTAGCATGGATTCGTCTATGGAAGTATCTCCTTTAGTGACTTTGCCATCTACAGGTATCTTTTCGCCGGGTTTAATTAGTAAAGTATCTCCGACTTTAACTTTATCAAGTGGAAGCATAATTTCTTTATTTTCTTTAATTACACGTGCTTCTTTTGCTTGTAAATTTAACAATTCGCTTAATGCATTGGTAGTCTGTGATTTGGCACGTGCTTCTAAATATTTACCAAGAAGAATTAACGTAATTAAAATAGCACTTGTTTCAAAATACAAATGTGGGTGATGTGTTTGATGTGTGAGCCACATCATCATTTCGTAAATGCTATAAAAATATGCGGCACTGGTACCAACAGCAACCAATACATCCATGTTAGCTGAACCATTTCGTAAATTTTTATACGCGCCAACGTAAAATTGCCAACCAATAATAAATTGGACAGGTGTCGAAAGAATTAATTGTACCCAAGGATTGACCAAAATGGATGGAATGGAAATAGGTGAGATATGCACCACCATTACTAGTAATAGTGGCAATGATAAAATAGCTGAAATGATTAATTTATTGCGTTTATGTTTTAACTCTTGTTTTTTACGATTTGATTGCGCTTTTGATGAAGTTTTAGTTTCAGCATCGTATCCAATATTTTGAATACGTTTAATTAATGCTTCCGTGTTCGTAGCACTAGGGTAATATTTGATGTGTGCTTGTTCGGTAGTTAAATTTACTGTTGCCTGTTGTACACCTTGCGTTTGATTCAGAACCTTTTCTATACGATTAGAACATGCAGCACATGTCATACCATTTATATTTAATTCTACTTGCTCAACAGCAACATCATAGCCGAGACTTTGAATTTGCTCTACAAAATCTTCGAGATGATAATCGTCAGACTCATAGTCGATAGTTGCTTTCTCAGTAGTCAGATTCACTTTAGCTTGAACATGATTCATACGATTCAATTTCTTTTCAATGCGATTTGAGCACGCAGCACATGTCATACCAATAATATCCAAAGTCAACGTTGTATTCGCCATCTAAATGCCTCCATTTCACATCTAATATACCCCCTATAGGTATACAAGTCAACTGCTTAGCTCTTATATATTATGGGATAGTATTATGTGTTACCTTTAAGAAAAATTAATCAATAAATCTATATAGGTATAAATAATTAATGGATAAAAATAACAAAATACATCGTTTAATTTATTAATAGGAAACAATGCATAACATCATGTTTTTATCTTTTTCTCAATTAGTATTGCATAAGTGTTAGAAAAAGTCAGAAGGATTTAGGTTTTCAAAATTAATATTATGATAATTATTGAAATGGTCAATTTTGATATCTTCAATCATTTTTCCACTTTTGATTTGTTCGAAATAATGATTTGCACAATGTATAACATCGTATTCATTGAACGTTTTGATTAAGCCGATGATTATTAATGATAATATAATTCCCTTAAGTATTTTTCTCATAGGATACAACTCCTTTATTGAATTATATATGAGTGTACATTTTTTTATGATGATAAACATGCGTCTATAGAATGGATATTGACTCATTCCTTAGTTTGATTAAGCAATAGCATATTAGATTTTCTAATATAATTGCTGTACGTGTTTGATGATAAAACCTTATGGGAATTTAAATGTAAAACATAAATTGAGGTGATGAGAAGTGGATTTATTAAAATTTCACAACAAAATCAAAGGATATACTCAAAATAGACAACCAGGTATTGAAGCGGATATGGAACCTAAACCCATTGCAGAATTAGAAGAATATAAAGCAGCAGGAAAGTTAGAGAATAAAGTTGCTCTAATAACAGGTGGAGATTCAGGTATTGGACGTGCGGTAGCAATACTATATGCTAAAGAAGGGGCAAATGTTGCTATTGGTTATTATGACGAACATCAAGATGCCGAAGACACAGTTAATCGACTTCAAGAAATTGGTGTAAAAGCTAAAGCTTATGCCCATGACTTAAAAGATGAAAAGCAATCTCAAAAGTTAATCAAAGACGTCATAAATGACTTCGGTGGTTTAAATATATTAGTAAATAATGGTGGCGTACAATTTCCACGCGATCATTTTGAAGATATCACTCCACAACAAGTGAAAGAAAGTTTTATGACGAATATTTTTGGCATGATGTTTTTATCCCAGGCAGCAGTACCTTACCTATCTGAAGGAGACACAATTATTAACACTACAAGTGTTACAGCATATAGAGGATCGGGACATCTCATTGATTATTCAGCTACAAAAGGTGCCATAGTATCGTTTACTCGTTCTCTTGCTACTACTTTAATGGAAAAGGGAATTCGGGTTAACGCCGTTGCGCCCGGCCCAATCTATTCACCTTTAATTCCTGCGACATTTGATGAAGAGAAAGTAGAACATCAAGGTGGCGAAACGCCGATGGGCCGTCGTGGACAACCAGCAGAACTTGCACCTTCTTATGTCTTCTTAGCAACACATGCAGATAGTTCCTATATTACTGGTCAAGTCATTCATGTCAATGGTGGCGATTTTATCACATCTTAACAAAATTAATAGCACTACTTGGAGCTGATGTTTGGCATTCTAAGTAGTGCTAAATCTTTAAGAGAAGATTAGTTGAAATTAAACGACTTTATAGATGTAATATGACGAGGAGATGGGTGAAAAGAATATCATTTTGATAGACTTGATTCTATTAGATGTCTATACAATAATCGAATAAATGTTTATGTGTATTGAAAGTGAACATAAGAATAAGTCCATGTAGCGATTAATTTTAAAAAAATCTTCCATGAAAAGTATAAGTTAAATGAGATGTCTAAACATAGGTAATGTTTAAAACTGTAAATTTATTTATAGAAAACGAAAATTTTACGGTTTGAAAAGTCACTCATTTTAAAATGAAAGCGTTTGCAAATATGTGAGCTTACATAGTAAAATAAGACAAAGGTTATGGCGAAGAAAAGTCTTTAAAATAAAAGAAGATGACTAGTCATACCTTTATGCACAAAGGATGGTAGAAATGATAAATTCATAGGGGGTAATTAATAATGGTAGTACCTTTCAAAAATGAACCTGGTATTGACTTTTCAGTACAGGCAAATGTTGAGCGTTTTAATGAAGAATTAAGGAAAGTAAAAGCGCAACTAGGACAAGATATACCACTTGTGATTAACGGTGAAAAACTTACTAAAACCGATACTTTTAATTCAGTGAATCCTGCGAATACATCACAGCTCATTGCGAAAGTGTCTAAAGCAACGCAAGATGATGTTGAAAAAGCCTTCGAATCAGCAAATCATGCGTATCAATCATGGAAGAAGTGGTCGCATAAGGACCGTGCAGAATTATTGTTACGTGTAGCAGCAATTATCCGTCGTCGAAAAGAAGAAATTTCCGCTATTATGGTTTATGAAGCTGGCAAGCCTTGGGATGAAGCAGTTGGAGATGCGGCTGAGGGTATCGATTTTATAGAATATTATGCAAGATCAATGATGGAACTTGCAGATGGTAAACCAGTATTAGACAGAGAGGGTGAACATAATCGTTATTTTTATAAGCCTATTGGTACAGGAGTGACAATTCCACCATGGAATTTTCCATTTGCAATTATGGCTGGGACAACTTTAGCTCCTGTTGTTGCAGGTAACACTGTATTATTAAAGCCTGCTGAGGATACAGTTTTGACTGCTTATAAATTAATGGAGATATTAGAAGAAGCAGGTTTACCACAAGGTGTTGTAAATTTTGTTCCTGGTGATCCAAAAGAAATTGGAGATTATTTAGTCGACCATAAAGAGACACATTTTGTCACATTTACAGGATCCCGGGCTACAGGCACACGTATTTATGAACGTAGTGCTGTAGTGCAAGAAGGACAACAGTTTTTAAAACGTGTTATTGCAGAGATGGGTGGCAAAGATGCGATAGTTGTAGATAATAATGTAGATACTGATTTAGCAGCTGAAGCAATTGTTACATCTGCTTTTGGTTTCTCTGGTCAAAAATGCTCTGCGTGTTCTCGTGCCATAGTCCATCAAGACGTGCATGATGAAATATTGGAAAAAGCAATTCAATTAACTCAAAACTTAACTTTAGGTAATACTGAACAGAACACATTTATGGGGCCGGTAATTAATCAAAAACAATTTGATAAAATTAAAAATTATATTGAAATTGGTAAAAAAGAAGGCAAACTAGAGACTGGCGGCGGAACAGATGATTCTACCGGTTATTTCGTTGAACCAACAATTTTCTCCGGACTACAATCTGCGGATCGTATTATGCAAGAAGAAATTTTTGGACCAGTCGTAGGATTTGTTAAGGTCAAGGATTTTGATGAGGCTATCGAAGTAGCAAATGATACTGACTATGGTTTGACAGGCGCCGTAATTACTAATCGTCGTGAACATTGGATTAAGGCTGTGAATGAATTTGATGTAGGTAACCTTTACTTGAATAGAGGCTGTACAGCTGCAGTAGTGGGTTATCATCCATTTGGAGGATTCAAGATGTCTGGTACAGATGCTAAAACAGGAAGTCCAGATTACTTGCTTAATTTCTTAGAACAAAAAGTTGTTTCCGAAATGTTTTAATTTATATATATAATATGTCGTTGTAATGTGCGTGAATGAGGGAAGATGACTTATAACCACTTTACAACGACTTTTTAGTTTAGAAAGGAAATAATTATTGCAATTGATAGAAGAATGTTTAGTCATATATTAAAAATAATATTTTCATCAATACTAACTATATGAATAAACGTTTAAAATAATGTATTGTTCACAAAAAAGACACACATTCTGTTAATTGGTTATTGTAAAAAAGTAGTTTAAAGCATATTCTGTTGTTAAATGATAATGATAATGATTATTAATTAGAAAGTGTGAACAATATGATTAGTGTAAACAATGGGGTAAAAAATAAAAAATATAGAGTGAAACATATAGGGATTTCAAATAAAAATATGTTGTATCGCTTAGGAGCATTAGGCTTAAATATTGGAAGTGAAATTAGCATCAAACAGAAATGTTTACTCAACGGTCCTAGCGTTGTTGAAGTAAATGGTCAATATTTAAGTTTACGACAACGTGATGCGCGACTCATAACATTAGAGGAGTAGTTATAATGACTCAAAGCTACTGTATTCTTGGAAACCCTAATGTAGGCAAAACATCATTATTTAATGCGTTAACCGGTTCTTATGAATATATAGGTAACTGGAGTGGCGTAACCGTTGAAAAGAAAGTAGGAAAATTGAAAGATAATGTAGGTGATTTAGTTGATTTACCAGGCATTTATGATTTATCACCTATTTCTAAAGATGAGACGGTTGTCACAGATTATTTAATGTCAACATCGTTCACAGGAATGATTAACATTATTGACGCATGTCAGCTTAAAAGAAATCTTAATCTTACTATACAGTTGATGGAACTCAACAAACCTATGATTATTGGTTTAAATATGATAGATGTTGCAACACAAAGAGGTATTAAAATTAACTATCAGGCATTGATGAGAAAATTAAAAATACCGGTATTTCCAATTGTTGCAAGAAAGGCAAAGGGGACACATAATCTTTTAGGAGAGCTTAATTATTTAGAACCACATCAACGTCGTGCATTTAAGATTAATTATGGAACTGAAATTGAAACTGCAATTCAACAAATTTGTTCAATTATCAAACAAGATAATATGTATCCAACTGAACGTTTACGTTTTATAGCCATACAGTATTTAATAGACAATGTTCAAATTTATCAAGAACTCGACACCATGACTTTAGAACAGTTAGAGCCCATTAAGCGAGGGTTGAGTAACGCGACAGAACAATCAACACGACAAAGAATTGAAGCTGTGCGAAATGATTACATTAATCAGCTATTGGAAGATATCGTAGAATATCCCGAAGAGGATAAACAATTCTTTACTTCAAAAGTGGATCGATTATTATTAAATAGATATCTAGGTATACCTATATTTTTAGGCATTATGTGGCTTATTTTTCAAACAACCTTTACATGGATAGGAACACCATTATCTGATCAATTAGACGCTTTTATAAGTGGTCCTTTATCAGAATGGATTAAATCTGTTATGAATACATTACATATTACGTCGTTTCTTCAAGATCTTATTACAGATGGAATTATCGCTGGTGTGGGTTCTGTATTGGTATTTGTACCACAAATTGTTGTGTTATTCTTTTTTATTTCTCTATTAGAAGATTCAGGTTATATGGCAAGAATAGCTGTATTAATGGATAAAACAATGGAATCTATAGGTTTAAGTGGAAAATCATTTATTCCTATGATTATTGGATTTGGATGCAATGTACCAAGTATTATGGCAGCAAGAAGTATAGAGAATGAGAAAGAACGTTTGATTACAATATTGGTTGCACCCTTCATGTCATGTTCAGCACGTTTACCGGTTTATGCACTTTTTGTAGGAGCATTTTTTTCAGCACATCAATCACTAGTTGTATTAAGCTTATATATTTTAGGTATAGTTGTCGCTTTACTAGTAAGTACGTTATTGAATAAATTGATATTAAAAGATAATCAGTCTGTTTTTATTGTGGAGTTACCGACATACCGTTTTCCATCATTTAAAACACTTTGGCGCAGTACTTGGGAAAAAGCAAAAGGTTTTGTCAAAAAAGCAGGTACCTTTATTTTTGGTGGTTCAGTCGTTATTTGGACACTTACATACATCGGTCCGCACGGTGTTAATGTGCCAATTAATCAAAGTTTTATGCACATGATTGGTCAAGGGTTTGCGAATTTAATTGCACCTTTAGGATTTGGCTCTTGGCAGGCAGGAGCGACTTTAATACCTGGCTTTCTTGCTAAAGAAGTGATTATCAGTTCTATGGCTATTTTATACTCTTCTAGCGAAAGTGGTTTAACACAAGTCATTCAACAGCAATTCACCCCACTCTCAGCTTATGCATTCATGATTTTTATTTTACTTTACGTTCCTTGTATCTCAACAGTCGCAACGATTCGTAAAGAGACAAGTTCTTGGAAATGGACATTATTAGCGGTTGTTTATCCAATAGTAACAGCATATATATTAACGTTTATATTCTATCAAGTTAGTCAATTATTTACATAAAGGATGAATTCGTCATGTTTATTTTAGTCAATACAATATTGTTCATAGCGATTTTTGGTTATACAGCAATGACATTAGTAAAATTCTTTAAACGTTCAAAAGAAGGTGATTGTGGTGGGTGTAAATCTAATTGCAAATGCGATACGAAACCTTCACCTCATAAAAATAAATTAAATATTCCACATATTAAGTCATAGATAATTACAATAACAAACCTCTTTCATTCGGAAATGTATTTACGAATGAAAGAGGTTATTTGTATTGATAAAATTTTGACATGTTACCTCCGTACAATAATGATTAAAAGTTTTAAAAAGTGATATACTACATGTAAAATGTATGTATATAAGTCAATTACTAATTGGGAGGAATAAATGTATGAAGGGTAGCAAAAAATTAAATGAATTACTAGAAGATAATCATAAGAAACTAAAAAAATTATTTAAGTACGATCATAAAAAGGCATTGGCGTTTACACCAGAGGATAGAGAAAAAGTTAAGGACAAGTTTGGTGTCTATGTGATTTTCGATGAGGAAAAACCAGTGTTTGTAGGTCAAACTGGAGGATATTCATCCACTCATCAACCTATTAATAGTGATTTGTATACAAAATTAGGACAATACAATTCACATTCAGAAACAGGTACGACTAAATTTAGAAAAGCTTTTGCTCAAAATAAAGACTTAAATCAAAACCATTTAAAAGACATTACTGCAGATAATTACGGCTTCACTTTCCAATATATAAAAGTAAAAGACGAACCTGCGTTCATTAATGTTTTAGAAATTCTAGCATTAGAATATGCAAAAAATAAGGGGTATGAACTTTATAATTTTCAATAAATACAATGACATCTAATCAAAAGGTTGATTTGGACTTTAAATTCTAAATCTTGACGAGTCTGGAACGTAAAACAAAGTTCCAGACTTTCTTAAAGTATGGACTGTCAATAATTGACTTAATATAAAGATAATGACATTTTTCAATTTTAGTTATCGTTGTTGGTGTATCATATTTTATTCAAGTGTTTATCCAATTTCATAAATATAGCAATGATCTATATTATAAAATGATGTTCAGGATAGAATGCGTTAGTTTATAAGGATATGACTAGAATGATATACACACTTAAGGAGTTGGTGAAATATGTATCAGTCAATGTATGACTCGCCCGTCGGCTTATTGCAATTAATTACAAACGATGGCATCTCGTTGTCACATGTCTTATATCCCAATCAACATTTGAAAGGAATTAAAACAAAGGATACTTTAGATATTTTTAAAGATACTAAAGCATGGTTAAGAGAGTATTTTAAAGGGAATTATCCTGAGATAAAAGTACCGTTAGCACCAAAAGGCACTGATTTTCAACAGAAGGTATGGAATGAACTTCAGACAATTCGTTATAGAGAACTTAAAACATATGGAGAGATTGCTAAAACAATAGGTCGAGCAATGAATAAACCAGCAATGTCTGCTCAGGCTGTAGGAGGTGCTGTTGGGAGTAATCCTATTTCTATACTTATACCATGTCATCGAGTGGTTGGTAAGGATGGAAATTTAACAGGATATGGAGGTACTTTAGATAACAAAATAAAATTATTAAAATTGGAAGAAATAGATATGACACATTTATATAGACCTAAAAAAACAACGAAACCTTGAGATACCTATATAGAATTGCTTTAGTTATTTGTTAATGTTGATCTATGGATAGGGTTCGTTTTTTATCTATGAATAGTAGATAAAGAGTATATAAATAGTAGAGGTCTATAATAGATGAAATTGTATTATCGTGGGATTAAAAAAGCCCCTAAAAACAGCTATATGACGTTGTTTTTAGGGGGAAATATGAACAGCAAGTTTGATTATTTCATATTAAAAAATTAAAAGAGCAAAAGAATTGAGTTTAGATTATTCTGCTATATGGTATTCGCGAATATTGTTATCAATAGATTTTAAATAGAAAATGTCACGATCTTCATTTGATTTTTCAAGTTCATGATTCAATTCTAAGTGATCGAAGCGCTCAAAGAAATGTTCATATTCATCAACAGAAACCTCTATTCTATTATTTAATAAAGATTTGTGGCGCTCAACATCTAATTGTTCCTTGAACCCATCTACTAATGTTCCACTAAAGAACTCGCCTACAGAACCAGAACCATAACTAAAGAGACCAATCGTTTGTCCGCCTTTTAAATCACGTGTTTCTAATAAAGAGATGAGACTTAAATATAAGGACCCTGTGTAAATATTACCGACATAACGATTATAATCAACTGCATTTTGGTAACTAGAGTTAAGACGTTCTTGTGTAGTTTCATCGGCATGATTAATAATAGAATCTAAAGCTTTTTGTCCCATTTTGGTGAATGGTACATGGAAACATAGTGAAGCGAAATCAGCGAGTGTTTTATTATGGCGGCGTGCATATTCATTCCAACTTTCTTGGAATGACTTGATATAGGCATCTTTCGACAATGCACCAGCAACTAAGGGATATTGATGACCCGTTGGACGCCAGAAATCATAAACGTCTTCAGTATATGCTACGGCATCATCATTAAGTTTTAAAATACTTGGGTTATGTGAAATCATCATTGCAACTGCACCGGCACCTTGAGTAGGCTCACCACCAGAACGAATACCATAACGAGCTGTATCACTGGCAATGACAAGAACCTTTTCGTTAGGGCGTTGAGCTAGATAATCTTTGGCAAGTTGGATTGCAGGTGTTGCTGCATAACAAGCCTCTTTCATTTCAAAGCATCTTGCAAAGGGTTGAATACCTAAAAGATGGTGAATTTGAACGGCTGCTGCTTTAGCGTTATCAATCGCAGACTCAGTTGCTACTATAACCATACCAATATTCTTTCTATCTTCTTCTGTTATAATATCTTTAGCAGCATTGGCTCCCATAGATACGATATCTTGGTTCACTGGGCTCACAGCCATTTCAGTTTGACCGATTCCAATTAAAAATTTATTAGGATCGACTTGGCGCGCTTCTGCAAGTTTAGCCATGTCTACATAATATTTGGGTACATAAAAACTTATTTTATCTATACCTATATTCATAAGGTGTGACATCCTTTCTTTTTTTAGAAGTAGCACTAGTATCATACCAAAGAAAATTCTTTTTATACAATGAAATATAACAGACATGACCAGGAATATATAATAAATTTGTAAGCGCTTTACAACAATTGTAAAAAGTTTAGAATTATTTTTGTGCAAGACAATGTTGGCAGTTGATATTTAAAGAGAAGTATAAATGATTACATCACTACATTAATATAAAGATATTTTAAAGGAGTATATGAATGAAAAGTTTAGATAAAGGATTTAGACATTTAACACGAAAAGATAAATTAAAAGAACTTGTTGAATACGGTTGGCTAGAGGATGAAAACTATGAAATATTACTTAATTATCCGTTAATTAATGAGGAAGTCGCTAACAGTTTAATTGAAAATGTCATTGGTCAAGGTGCACTACCAGTAGGATTATTACCTCAAATTATAGTTGATGGTAAAGAATATGTAGTACCTATGATGGTAGAGGAACCGTCAGTCGTAGCAGCAGCAAGTTATGGTGCAAAACTCGTTAATCAAAGTGGAGGATTTAAGACGATTTCAAGTGAACGTCTAATGATTGGACAAATTGTCTTTGATGATGTAGATGACACAGGCTCATTAGCTAACTCAATATATCAAATTGAATCACAAATTCATCAAATTGCTGATGAGGCTTACCCTTCTATTAAAGCAAGAGGTGGAGGATATCAACGTATTGAAATAGATACATTTCCTGATCAACAATTATTATCTTTAAAGGTTTTTGTTGATACTAAAGATGCTATGGGTGCCAATATGTTAAATACGATATTAGAAGCAATCACTGCACATCTTAAAGTTAAATTTTCAAATCAAAATGTTTTAATGAGCATTTTATCTAATCATGCGACAGCATCAGTAGTAAAAGTACAAGGAGAAATAGATATTGAAGATTTACATAGAGGAGAGAGAAGTGGCGAAGTGGTAGCGCAACGTATGGAACGAGCGTCGGTTCTTGCACAAGTAGATATACATCGTGCTGCAACACATAACAAAGGTGTGATGAATGGTATACATGCTGTAGTATTGGCTACAGGCAATGATACAAGAGGCGTTGAGGCAAGTGCTCATGCATATGCAAGCAAAGATGGTCATTATAGAGGGATAGCTACTTGGGAATATGATCGCTCACGTAATAAATTGGTTGGAACTATTGAAGTTCCTATGACTTTAGCTACAGTAGGTGGAGGTACGAAAGTTTTACCTATTGCTAAAGCCTCTTTAGATTTGCTCAATGTTGAAAATGCACAGGAACTAGGGCAAGTTGTTGCTGCTGTTGGATTAGCACAAAATTTCTCCGCATGTAGAGCGCTAGTGTCTGAGGGGATACAACAAGGACATATGAGTTTACAATATAAATCATTAGCGATTGTTGTAGGTGCAAAAGGTGAAGAAATTGCGCAAGTAGCTGAAGCGCTCAAATATGAATCACAAGCTAATACTGCTAAAGCTCAAGAAATCTTGATGAATATAAGAGAATCATAATTAAAAAGCCGTCAAACGGGTATATCTTGATATATAGCTTTAAGGATATACTTATTTGACGGTTTGTTTGATTTGTTTAATAAATATAATTATAGTTTCGTGCAGACGATTTACTAATAATGCGTGTGCCGTAGCCTAATGGCACATTATAATTATATTCAGAAATTTTGATTTTTCCGTTCTTATATACTTTTTCAACTACTGCTACGTGCCCATAATAGCCTCTTGTTGATTGCATAACAGCGTATTTGCGAGGCTTATGTCCAGTTGCATAACCAGATCGACGTGCATTGCTATACCAATTCTTAGCATTACCCCATCGATTTGATACAGGTTTGCCTAATTGAGCACGACGTTTAAATGCCCACCAAGTGCATTGTTTTTTACCATAATAATTATGTGTAGCGGCATGTGAAATATGCGTTTGTTCAATAGCTTGATATGAGAGTGTTCCAGTAAACGTAATCATTGTAGCGATAATAATACGTGATAATAATTTTTTAAATTTCATTTCTTTCTCCCAAAAAATGTTTTTATTTAATGACAGTAATAATAATAATATTTAAAAATGCGCTATACAATATAAGAAACGAATTATCAAAGTAAATGTAACATTAATGAAATATACATATTTTTATCGTAATAATGGTTTGAGTAAAAAAAGAGAGAGACTACATTTATATTAAATGTAATCTCACTCAGGTACGAGATGATTAACTCCATGTATATAAGTATGCGTTAATGTTAAAGTCATGTCATAACATCAATTTATACTTTAGTGAATTGGTTGAAAACAGCTAGTGCCCGTTTGATACTCGCCACTGGTATGTTTTCCGGACATGGATGATTTCGAAAATATGTCAAGATTTCGTTTTGGCTCTTCACGTCTTTAGGGAAATTGATATCTTGATTAATCCAATCAACCAATTCACCTAATGGCGTGTCATCACCAAGGAAATTTTGCATAAATTCGTAAAAGCTCAATATCTCACCTCATAATATATTATATGAGCCGACTCTCATTGTAACATATTTTCGTTTTTTAAAATACTTGAAAAACAAAATAAAATGTTTTGAATTATAGTTTTTAAATTTATTAATCGCAAGAAAGGTCAATTTTATTGTATAATTAAACTTACTATTGAATCATATAAAAACTAGGGGGATATGCATGGATATAAAACACATGAAATACTTTGTTGAAGTTGTCAAACAAGGTGGTATGACAAACGCTTCAAAATCTTTGTATATTGCGCAACCAACTATCAGTAAAGCAATTAAGGATATAGAAGCAGAGATGGCTGTCCCTTTATTTGACCGGAGTAAAAGAAGTTTAGTACTTACTGATGCAGGTAAAATTTTTTTCAAGAAATGTCAAGAAATCATCGCACTATATGATAATTTGCCCACTGAAATTAATAGTTTGTATGGTTTAGAAACAGGTCACATCACTATTAGTATGTCTGCAGTGATGAGCATGCGTAAATTTATTGGCGTATTAGGAGACTTTCATCAACTTTATCCGAATATCACCTACAACTTAATCGAAAGTGGTGGTAAGACGACTGAAAACCTTATACTTAATGATGAAGTGGATATTGGTGTGACAACATTGCCAGTAGATCATCACAAATTTGAATGTATATCTTTAAACAAAGAAGAACTGACTGTAGTTTTAAATAAAGAACATCCTTTAGCACAAAAATCTTCTATTAAAATGGAAGAATTAGCTGATGAGAACTTCATTTTATTTAATGAAGATTTCTATCTCAACGATAAAATTATTGAAAATGCGAAGAATGCAGGATTCGTGCCGAACATGGCCTCACAAATCTCACAATGGAATGTGATTGAGAATCTTGTCATTAATCAATTAGGTATTTCCATATTGCCAGCCACTATAGCACAATTACTTAATGATGACGTCAAAATTGTACGTTTGGAAAATGCACATACAACTTGGGAGCTTGGTGTCGTTTGGAAAAAAGATAAACGTTTAAGTCATGCGACAAATAAATGGATAGAATTTTTGAAAGAAAGATTATCTGAAGAATAATATAAATATAATAATAAACAACGCATTTAATAAAAGAGCGAAGTTGTTAAAGATGTGAAATGATTTATTTTCACAAAGTCATATTACAACGAAAACGTAGGGTTTTGAATTATAGATTAATTCTGCCTTACGTTTTTTATTATCAATTATTAAGTTTGTAGCACTATTAATTTGCTAGCGTTTTCATAGATTTAAGGAATATAAAATATCATGAATAAATATTTTTAATATATAATAGTAAACACTATAATGGAAAATGTCACTAAAAAACACAGTAACAATTTGGACACATTTTTAGAAAGGGGTGTTGTTGATGGAAAAAGCAAAATTTGTCATTAAGTTAATACTTCAACTTGCCCTTATCATGCTTATTACTTTTATAGGCACTGAAGTTCAAAAATTACTTCATATACCTCTAGCAGGTAGTATTGTAGGGCTAATGCTTTTCTTCCTATTGTTACAATTTAAAATCATACCTGAATCATGGATTAATGTAGGAGCAGACTTTTTACTTAAAACAATGGTTTTCTTCTTTATCCCATCAGTGGTAGGAATTATGGATGTTGCATCTAATATCACGATGAATTATATATTATTCTTTATTGTTATTATAATTGGTACATGCCTTGTAGCACTTTCATCAGGTTATATCGCTGAAAAAATGCTAGAAAAAAACAATACACGTAAAGGAACTGATCACTCATGAATGAATACTTACAAGCAGTTCTAATGATTTTATTAACCATCGTTTTATATTATATTTCCAAAAAGATTCAAGATAAATATAAAAATCCACTATTAAATCCAGCTCTTATTGCATCAATTGCAATAATTATTGTTTTATTGGTTTGCGGAGTAAGTTATAAGGGGTATATGAAAGGTGGTACCTGGATTAACCATGTTTTAAACGCTACAGTTGTATGTCTTGCATACCCACTTTATCAAAATAAAAAGAAAATAAAAAAATATTTAACAATTATTTTCACAAGCGTGTTGACTGGTGTAGTTCTCAATTTTGTGTTAGTATTTACAACGTTGAAAATCTTTGGTTATTCTAAAGACACAATTGTTACCCTATTACCTAGATCAATTACAGCAGCAGTAGGTATAGAGGTTTCTCAAGAGTTGGGAGGAACAGATACAATTACTGTGCTCTTTATCATAACTACAGGTTTAATCGGCAGTATTTTAGGTTCAATGCTTTTACGTATGGGAGGTTTTAAATCTTCCATTGCGCGAGGACTAACTTATGGAAATGCTTCTCACGCATTTGGTACCGCAAAAGCATTAGAGCTTGATATTGAATCAGGAGCGTTCAGTTCAATTGGTATGATTTTAACAGCAGTCATTAGTTCTGTTCTTATACCAGTACTGATTTTATTGTTTTACTAAAGGGAAAAAGATTTACTCATATTAATAGAAAGGGAGGCTATTTGTAAAAATGGCACAAATTAAAGCAAATGAAGCATTAGTTAAAGCATTACAAACTTGGAATATTGATCATTTATATGGTATTCCTGGCGACTCAGTAGATGCTGTTGTTGATAGCTTACGTACGGTCAGAGATCAATTTAAATTCTATCACGTACGTCATGAAGAGGTAGCGAGTTTAGCTGCTGCAAGTTACACAAAAATGACAGGTAAAATTGGTGTAGCTTTAAGTATCGGGGGACCTGGTATTGTACACTTATTAAATGGTATGTACGATGCTAAAATGGATAATGTACCTCAACTTATTATTGCTGGACAAACAAATAGTACATTATTAGGTACAAAATTCTTCCAAGAGACAAACATTTCTAAAATGGTTGATGATGTTGCTGTATATCACCACCAAATTCAAAAAGGTGATAACGTATTTGAAATTACAAATGAAGCAATTCGTACGGCATACGAGAAAAAAGGTGTCTCTGTTATCATTTGTCCGAATGACTTATTAACTCAAAAAATTAAAGACACTACAAATCGTGCAGTTGATACAACTAAACCAAAACCAGTTTCACCAAAATTCAAAAGTATTAAAAAAGCAGCTAAATTAATTGATAAAGCTAAAAAACCAGTAATGCTTATTGGTTTAGGTACACAACACGCTAAAGATGAATTACGTGAATTTATTGAAGCTGCAAAAATTCCAGTTATTCACACATTACCTGCAAAAACAATTTTACCTGATGATCATCCTTATAGTATTGGTAACTTAGGTAAAATTGGTACTAAAACATCTTATCAAACAATTCAAGATGCAGACTTACTAATTATGGCTGGTACAAACTATCCGTATGTTAACTATTTACCTAAGAAAAACATTAAAGCTATTCAAATCGATACGAACGAAGAAAATATTGGTGCACGCTTTAAAATTAATGTAGGTATTTTAGGCGATAGTAAAGTTGCTTTCCATCAACTAACTGAAAACATTAAGCATGTTGCAAAACGTCCATTCTTAGATAAGACATTAGAACGTAAAGCAGTTTGGGATAAATGGATGAAACAAGATTTGAATAATGACAATTCACCATTACGTCCAGAACGTTTAATGAAAGCAATCAATGCTAACTTAAAAGATGATGCAATTATCTCAGCAGATGTTGGTACATCTACAGTATGGTCTACGCGTTACTTAAACTTATCTGTAAATAATAAATTCATTATTTCTAGTTGGTTAGGTACTATGGGCTGTGGTTTACCAGGTGCTATGGCAGCAAAAATTGCTTATCCAAACCGTCAAGCAGTAGCTATCACAGGCGACGGTGCGTTCCAAATGGTAATGCAAGACTTTGCTACAGCTGTTCAATATAACTTACCAATGACAATCTTTGTATTAAATAACAAACAATTGTCATTCATTAAATATGAACAACAAGCTGCTGGTGAATTAGAGTATGCCATTGATTTCTCTGATATGGATCATGCTAAATTTGCTGAAGCTGCTGGTGGTAAAGGCTATGTTGTGAGAGATGTAAGTCGTCTTGACGACATCGTTGAAGAGGCAATGGCTCAAGATGTTCCAACAATCGTTGACGTTCATGTTGATCCTAATGCTGCACCATTACCAGGTAAAATTGTAAACGAAGAAGCATTTGGTTACAGTAAATGGGCTTATAGATCAATTACTGAAGATAAAAACTTAGACTTTGATCAAATCCCACCAATCTCTGTAGCAGCTAAACGTTTCTTATAATAATAAATTTGTAGAAACTCGACTCTAAGTAGTCGAGTTTTTTTATGTAAATTTTCAAAAAATATTGTAAACGCTTTATTGAATGTGTATACTAGAGGTAAATAAAATCATTGCGTGTTACTGGTTATGCAGGCATGAGCAAATAAGAGTGTCTATCTTTCGTGATATGAAATTGATAGTCTTATTTGTTCATGCTTTTTTTGTGGCACGTGAATAAGAAGATAGAGAGGAATGAATTGATTATGTTTAAAAAGCTATTTGGTCAAATGCAACGTATCGGTAAAGCTTTAATGTTACCAGTTGCTATTTTACCAGCTGCAGGGTTGCTATTAGCAATTGGGACTGCATTTCAAGGCGAAGCGTTACAACATTATCTTCCATTTATAAAAAATGATATTGTTCAACAAATCGCTAATATGCTTACAGGTGCTGGTGGTATCATATTTGATAATCTACCTATTATCTTTGCTTTAGGTGTAGCAATTGGTCTTGCAGGTGGAGATGGTGTAGCTGCTATTGCTGCATTTGTTGGTTTTATCATTTTAAATAAAACAATGGGTGCATTCTTGCATGTAACCCCAGATAAATTATCAGATCCAACTAATGGATACGCAAATGTATTAGGGATTCCTACACTTCAAACAGGTGTGTTCGGAGGTATTATTATAGGTGCACTAGCGGCCTGGTGTTATAACAAATTCTATAATATTACCTTACCATCATATTTAGGATTCTTTGCAGGTAAACGTTTTGTACCAATTATGATGGCAACAACATCTTTTATTTTAGCTTTTCCGATGGCAATTATTTGGCCAACGATTCAAAACGGTTTAAATGCGTTTAGTGAGGGGTTATTAGATTCTAATACAGGTTTAGCTGTATTTTTATTTGGATTTATTAAGCGACTATTAATACCATTTGGTTTACATCACATTTTCCATGCACCATTCTGGTTTGAATTTGGTTCTTGGAAAAATGCTGCCGGCGAGATAATTAGAGGAGACCAACGTATTTTTATTGAACAAATCCGTGAAGGTGCTCACTTAACTTCTGGTAAATTCATGCAAGGGGAATTCCCAGTCATGATGTTTGGATTACCGGCTGCAGCATTGGCTATTTATCAAACAGCAAAACCTGAGAATAAGAAAGTAGTTGCAGGTTTAATGATTTCTGCTGCATTAACATCATTTTTAACTGGTATTACTGAACCATTAGAATTCTCATTCTTATTTGTAGCACCATTCTTATTCGTAATTCACGCTGTATTAGATGGTTTATCATTCTTGACACTGTACTTGTTAAATGTACATTTGGGATATACTTTCTCTGGAGGATTTATAGATTATGTCTTATTAGGCATTCTACCTAATAAAACGGCATGGTGGCTTGTCATTCCAGTAGGTATTACTTATGCAGTGATTTACTACTTTGTATTTAGATTCCTTATTGTTAAATTTAACTATAAAACACCAGGTCGTGAAGATAAAAAATCAACAGTAACAACGACACCAGCTAGTCAACTGCCATTCGATGTTTTGAAAGCAATGGGTGGTAAAGAAAATATTAAACATCTAGATGCTTGTATTACTCGACTAAGAGTAGAAGTAAATGAAAAATCAAAAGTTGATGTTGCCGGTCTTAAATCATTAGGCGCTTCAGGAGTACTTGAAGTCGGTAACAATATGCAAGCCATTTTCGGTCCTAAATCTGACCAAATCAAACATGATATGGCTAAGATAATAAGTGGAGAAATTACAAAACCAAGTGAAACAACAATTGATGAAGAAGTGTCAGATGAGCCTGTACATGTGGAAGATATTGTAGAAACAGAAATTTACGCACCTGGACATGGCGAGATAATTCCGTTATCTGAAGTACCTGATAAAGTTTTTTCTGAAAAGATGATGGGTGATGGTATCGGATTTGTACCAGATTCAGGAGAAATTGTAGCACCATTCGATGGTACGGTTAAAACAATTTTCCCTACAAAACATGCGATAGGATTGGAATCTGATAGTGGCGTTGAAGTGTTAATTCACATTGGTATCGATACAGTTAAATTAAATGGTGAAGGTTTTGAAAGTTTAGTAAATACTGATGAACCAGTAACACAAGGTCAACCATTAATGAAGATTGATTTAGAATACTTAAAAGAACATGCTCCAAGTATTATTACACCAGTAATCATAACAAACCAAGAAGACAAAACATTAACAATTGAAGATGTAAAACAAGTCGATCCTGGTAAAGCGATTATGACAATTAAATAAAGTCTATAAGAATAACTTGATGGCTAAAACAAACAAGTCTGGGACAATGATATTTTATGTCCCAGACTTTCTTTATGTATATACAAATTCTTATGAGATGAGCCCAACAGAGAGAATTTCCGAAGAAATTCCACGGACAAAGCAAGTTGGGGTGGGTAGAAGACAGGGGACTATGATTTCTATCCTAATTTGGCGCTCGTTTTAATAGGGGAAATTTTACAAAGTTGACAAGCGTGATAATTATAGGCAATGTTGATATTGGACATATCATTTTAAAGTGAAAGGAAAGTTGATAATCATGGATGACTTGAAGCAAAATCAATCTGCTAACGAAAAACCTAAAGGTAATAAAATAGTTAATATTTTGATATTCATCGGAATGATTTTATTAATTCAAATACCTATTGGCGTGTCACTAATAGCTTTACCATTTTCAGTGAAATTCAGTCAGTTAACTTCCATCGCATTAAGTATGCTAATAACTGGTATAGCACTATTAATCATATGGTTAGTTAGGAATTATTATTTGAGTCATACATATGAAAGACAATATCAATCAATGAGTGGAAAAGATATCTTTATTAATATTGGCTTTCTGATATTAGCAATGGTTTTTAGTATTCTAAGTAGTCTATTAATGGTCATATTTACTGGTAACGATACTACAGCTAATGAGAAAGAAATCAATGAAAGTTTAGATCTACTTTTACAAAAAGACCATTTACCACATATTTCAATTGTTGCAACTGTTGTTTTAATGATATGTATTATAGGTCCGTATTTAGAGGAATTACTCTTTCGAGGAATTTTTAAAGAAACATTATTTATGAAATATCGATTTTGGCTACCATTCATTATATCTTCTATTATTTTTAGTTCCCAACATTTATCAACAAATATATTTTCATATGCAATTTATTTTCTAATGGGTTGTGTATTATACCTTGCCTATAACAGAAGACGTAATATCAAAGATAGTATGATGGTTCACATGCTGAATAATTCTGTTTCAACATTACCGGTATTTGTTGGTTATTTATGGCTATATTTTAGATAGTAAACATAAGAATAGAGACCTGATTAAAAGTAGATGTATCTTTTGATCAGGTCTATTTTACATGTTAAATTGTGATATCATTTTCTATGATTAATTTAATAGCTTTGTGATCTGTTGCATTTCTAAATAAATCATAGGCACTTTCGATTTCACTCAGTTTACTATAATGTGTCACGAGTTGTTCTGGTTGTATTATTTTGCTTTTTAACGCTTCAAGTAATTCTTCAGTTGTATTTCCAGAAACTAATCCAGTAGTTACGTTAATATTTTTAATCCATAATTTATCTATATCAAGTTGTACAGGTAACCCATGCACACCAACATTAGCAATCGTACCATCAACACCAATTAAATTTTGACATAGATCAAAGGTTTGTGGAATTCCGACAGCTTCAATAGCAATATCAACACCACGTGGATTTAACGATTTTACCTTTTTTATTGCAGTTTCAGTTTCTTTAGAGTTAATTAAATGTGTAGCACCTAGTTCTTTAGCGGTTTCTAATCTATTATCATCTAAATCAATCATAATAATTTTTGAAGGTGAATAGAATTGTGCTGTAAGTAATGCTGCTAAACCTACAGGACCAGCACCTACAATGGCTACTGTACAGCCAGGTTTAACTTTACCTTTTAAAACACCAATTTCATAACCGGTTGGAAGTATATCTGATAACATTACAAGGGCGTCGTCTTTTAAATTTGAAGGGGCGTGATATAAAGAATTATCTGCGAAAGGAACTTTAACATATTCTGCTTGAGTACCATTCACTAAATGTCCTAATATCCATCCTCCTCCGTTTTCACAATGTGCATAGATACCTTTTTTGCAATAGTAGCATTTGCCACATGATGAAATGCAAGAGATAATCACTTTATCTCCAACTTTGAAGTTGTTAACGTTGTCACCAATTTCTTCAATGATTCCAATACCTTCGTGACCTAGTGTCGTATGTGATTGAACTTCAGGTGTATCTCCTTTTATGATATGAAGATCTGTACCACAAATTGTCGTCTTAACTATGCGAATAATAGCGTCAGTACTGCTCGTAATTGTTGGCTTCTCTTTATCCGTAAGTTGTGCGTGACCAGGTTTTAAGTATTCATAAGCTTTCATATCAATACCTCCATTTACTATGTGATTTTTTTCACAATAATTATACCACGTTTTTTGAATGGATATATATATAACTTTCGTGAAAAAATACATTTTAATCAGTGTGTTCAGTTCTTTCTGAAATTAATATAGAGTATTTAAATTAGTGAAGTGCGATACATTGTTCATTTACACTTAAATCATTTATGATTGAGTTAAATCTTTGAAAGATAGTAGGTGTATATCATGTATGAGAATTTACAAAATATTGAAGATTTTTATCGATTTATAAATGTACATGATTTAGCTGTTGTTCATATTATGAGAGATAATTGTACAGTATGTCATGCAGTATTACCCCAAATTCAAGATTTACTAAAGGACTATCCGAAAGCACAATTAGGTGTGATTAATCAATCTAATGTTGAAGAGATTGCCGGAGAACTTTCTATTTTTACAGTACCTGTTGATTTAATTTTTTTTAATGGGAAAGAAATGCATAGACAAGCACGTTTTATCGATATGCAATCGTTTGAAAAACAATTGTATATGATGCAAAATGCCATTGATTAAGATACCGGGGTAAAATAAATCAAAATCAAATAACGAATTTGTAAAGAAATGCTTTGGAAAATAATTATTGATTTTCAGGCATTTCTTTTTTTGTATTTTTAATCATTGGGCTGTATCTTCATTCGTGTTATGATTAATCTCGTATGTTTTAAATTAAACAGTCAATAGATGAAGGAGGCCAAAATGAAGAAGCAACAGAATAAAGTCCATATGATTAATATATCTTTATGCCTTATAGGAACATTACTTATTGCAATCGCAGTAAATAGTTTTGTTATACCGGGCAATTTAGGTGAGGGTGGTTCTATAGGCCTTTCATTAATTCTGAATTATACTCTAGGTATTTCACCCGCACTCAGTTCCTTCATCATTAACGCAATATTAATAATTGTAGGTTGGAAATTTCTTAGTAGAACGACAGCGATTTACACTGCTATAACAATCACCGCAAGTTCAATCTTTCTTGATTTAACGCACACATTCGGATTAGGTATTCATGATAATTTTATTAACTCAATTTTTGCAGGTTTAATGTTGGGAATCGGTTCTGGCTTAGTCATCACAGCTCATAGTACATTAGGTGGGACATCTGTCATTGCACGTATTATTTCAAAGTATAGTGAGATAAAAACGTCACAAGCGTTACTCATTTTAGATGCAATTATCGTGTTATCATTTATCGTTGTATTACCTATAACGAATGTATTATATACCATTGTGATGCTATTTATTGTTGAGAAGTCTATGTCTTTTGTTGTTGAAGGATTTAATCCTAAAAAAGCTGTGACAGTTATTTCAAAATATAATAAAGAAATCAGTGCTGATATATATGAAATGACTGGAAGAGGGGCAACCTTATTAAGTGGTAAAGGTGCTTACCAAAAAAGTGATACAGAGGTTCTCTATGCCGTGGTATCCCAAAATCAAGTTGGAGCAATAAAAAAGATTGTTAATGCCAATGATGAAAATGCCTTTTTAGTGATTCATGATGTGCGTGATGTCTTAGGTAATGGTTTTATTAATATTAAATAAGATTTAATAAATCGAGCCAATTACTCAACGTTTAGACGCTGATGGTTTAAAATGATTATAGATTGAGGAGGTTAGCACATTCATGTTTAAAAAGATTGCTACTATAATAGGTTCGACATTATTTGGTACAGTTTTATTCGCAAAAGTGAAAGAAAAGCGTAGTTATAAAAGTTTTTTACAAGAGAAAATGATTAGAATGTCAGGAATGAAAAAGACATTTGAAAGTGTAGATGATGCCAAAAAGGCATTGAATGAAACGAAATATCAAACTGCAGGTAAATATAGTGGAACCACATATGAATTTAAGCATAAAGTTCAAATTAGAGATTACTATGGTTCTTTAGTCTATGTTGTTAATGATCATGGTCTTCCAGATCAACGCACGGTCTTATATGTACATGGCGGCGCATGGTTCCAAGATCCTTTGGAGAGTCATTTTGAATATTTAGACTTACTCGTTGATGCGCTCGATGCTAGGGTAATTATGCCCGTATATCCTAAAATACCACACAGAGATTATCGTACGACATTTGAATTATTAACAAAAATATATAAGCGATTATTGACTAAAATTGATAAACCTGAAAACTTAGTCATTATTGGAGATTCAGCCGGGGGACAAATTGCATTAGCTTTCGCACAAATGTTAAAAAAAGAGCAACTCAGTCAACCTGGCCATATTGTTCTTATTTCACCGGTGCTTGATGCGACATTTAAGAATCCAGAAGCAAGAAAATATGAAAAAGAAGATCCAATGCTTGGTATTGACGGTAGTAAATATCTTGTAGAGTTATGGGCTGGTGATACACCATTAGATGACTATAAGATGTCTCCAATGAATGGTGATTTAGAAGGTCTAGGACATATTACACTTACCGTAGGAACAAAAGAAACATTATATCCTGATGCAGTTAAGTTCTCTCACATGTTAAATGATAAAGGAATAAAGCATCAGTTTATCCCAGGTTACAATTTATTTCATATTTATCCCTTATTTCCTATCCCAGAACGCCAACGCTTTTTAGAACAACTTAAAAAAATTATTGTTACAAATGAATTATAATTCATTGATAAATGAATACTTAATCAAAGATTTTATTTATGTATTCTTAAAAATAAAAGCGAATTCTTGTTATCAATATTCTTGATAACTCGAATTCGCTTTTTTAATATGATTGTTATTTTTTTGAGCTTCATTTATATTCACAGCTTTATATTCAGAGTTTGAAAATGAGTGTGCTTTTGTATTGTTTGACTCATTATTTGATGACGTAAAATCTTCGCTACTGTTTCTTGAAGTATTATTGATACGAGAGTGATCAGTATCTAGAACAGAATTACTCATGTCTTTACCATTTAAGCTACCAATAAGTATAAATGCGAGGTAAATACTACAAATAATTAAAATAATTGCTAGATAGATGCCAACAGCAAGTTTAACTGACTTCTCCATACCTCTCCTCCTAAAGTCGTAATATCTTTCATATATAATGTAACATCGTTGTTTTAATCTAATGTAAATTATAAGTAAATTTATTATGACCCAACTATGATAAGCTATAATTATTGTGATTAGCGTAATTTAATTCTTTGAAATTTAATTTATATTCACAAACAAATTGTTATTATGGTATGAATTTACATAAATTTACGTTAACATAACATTGATTTAAACTTTTTAAAACTGAATCAATATCGAAGTGATAGTCTACTACTAGCAAAAGATTAAGCCACTTATAGTATAAGTCTTAAATATGTAGAATATTAAATTAACAAATGGTTAGTTTATTTATATTTGATGATTTAAGGTTATTTAACTATCTTTAAAATTTACAATTTAATATTAAAAAGATTTATAGGTATCATGATTTACATACATAAGAAAAGAGAGGTAAAGCAGATTGTTACTCATTATAGCGTGTGTTGCGCTTATTCTCTGGCTAGGAATTAAAGAGAAGAAGCGTCATGCAAATCGACTTAATAAAATTCCATTACGTATCAATATTAATGGAATTCGTGGGAAATCTACGATTACTCGGATGGCCTACAGTGTTCTACGTGAGGACAACTATAAAGTGATTGGAAAGACAACAGGAACAGATGCACGAATGCTTTATTGGTTTACTGAAAAGGAATATCCAGTAATCAGAAAACCACAAGGCGCCAACATTGGAGAGCAACGAGATATTATTCGTAAGGTGGTTAAACAAAAAGCAAATGCCCTAGTTAATGAGTGTATGGCTGTAAATCCAGATTATCAAATTACCTTTCAAAATGATTTAGTAAAAGCAAATATCGGTGTAATTGTTAATGTGATGGAAGACCATATGGATGTCTTAGGACCGACACTTAAAGATGTAGCGCAAGCATTTACTGCAACAATTCCATATAACGGGAAATTAGTTGTAATGAAAGATGACTATACTAGTTTCTTTGCAAAGGAAGCTAAAAAACGTAATTCAGAACTCATTGTTGTAGATAAAGATGTCATACCAGAATCATATTTACGGAAGTTCGATTATTTAGTATTTCCTGATAATGTAGCTATTGTGTTAGGAATAGCGCAAGCAGTTGGTGTAGACGAAGAAACTGCATTACAAGGCATGTTAAATGCACCAGCCGATCCAGGTGCTGTTAGAATTAAATATTTCCATGCAAATCGCACAAAAAATGTATTTGTTAATGCATTCGCTGCTAATGAACCGCAGTCTACAAAAGCGATTTTGAATAAAGTGGAATCATATAATTATCCATACGATAAGAAAATAATCATTCTCAATTGTCGTTCAGACAGGGTTGATAGAACACAACTCTTTGTTGATAACTTTTTAGGTGAAGTTGATTACGATGTTCTCATTTGTACAGGAAAAAGTACACAAATGGTGACACAGTTCATGGAAACAATGCCAGAAAAAACATATATCAATTATGAAGGACGAGACTTTGTAGAGATTGAAAAAGGTATTCTACATGAAGCTGAGAATGCACTTGTATTTTGTGTAGGAAACATCCACGGCCCGGGTGGTAGAATAGCGGAATTCATAGAAGGGATAGAATAAAATGATAGGTTCAGAATTATATTTCTCCTTATTCGTAGGTGTCGTACTCAGTTTGATATTTGCTGAGAAATTTGGGATTAATCCAGCAGGGTTAGTCGTTCCAGGTTATTTAGCTTTGATTTTTGATCAACCGATTATGTTGTTATCAGTATTAATCATTAGTTGCTTAACTTATTTTATCGTAAGTAACGGTATTAGTAAGTGGGTTATTTTATATGGTAGAAGAAAATTCGCTGCCATGATACTGACAGGAATGGTGATTAAATTTATACTTGATCTCTTGTACCCATTGACCCCATTTGAAATGGTTGAAGTTTCAGGTATAGGCGTTGTCATTCCTGGTATTATTGCGAATACAATTCAAAAACAAGGTGTAGTCATTACACTTTCAACAACAATGTTATTAACATGTATTACATATATCATCTTATTTTTATATAGTTTTATTAATTAATCACGAACAAGGAGCGCGTATTAATGACAAAGAAAAAACGTTTATCGCCTAGTGAGTGGTTGCTTAAACAATCTAAAAGACATAAAAGGAAAAATACACTTTACACGGCAATTGTACTTTTAGTAGCGTTAGTTCTACTCATATTTGCTGTTAATTCAATAAAAGTAGAACCTGTAAAAAGTGATGCTAGAGACAAGGATAGCATTCGTCTCACATATTTAGGTAACGTCACTTTAAATAAACATATTCGACAAACTAACTTGAATGATGTTTTTAAAGGTATTCAAGATACTCTAGATCATAGTGATTTTTCAACAGGTTCATTAATAGTAAATGATTTTTCAAAAAAGCAAAAAGATAACATAAATAAAAATATTGAAAATATCATGTTTCTACGCAAGCATAATGTAAAAAGTGTTAACTTAATCAATGAATCTATGGATAATATTCAAGCGACAGCAATGATGAGAAAAATAGATTCCCAAGCAGGTTATAATTTTTTAACAGGTAATGGTTCAAATCCAATTAATAGTAAAACTGTACAACAAGACATTAAAGGTAAAAAAATAGCTAATGTTTCATTTACCGATATCGAATCTAACTATACTAACTCTTTAAAAAACACAACGTCAATCAGTTTAGATCCAGATATATTTTATCCTTTAATAAAAAAATTAAAGGAAAATAATGATTACGTCGTAGTCAATGTAGATTGGGGGATACCTAATGAACGAAATGTGACTACACGTCAAAAAGAATATGCGCATGCGTTAGCGAATGCTGGTGCAGATGTCATTATTGGTCATAATACAGTAATTCAAAAAGTTGAAAATTATAAGCGAACGCCTATTTTTTATAGTTTAGGTAACACAACGTCTGATAACTTCTTATCAAAAAATCAGAAAGGAATGATTGTACAACAAGACTGGAAAGGTTCGCATAATCAGTTCCATATCACACCAATACAATCAAAAGATGGAAAAATCTCTAAAGATAATATGAACAAAATGGATCATATTCGATTCAAAAATAACATTAAAGATAAATCAATTGATTTAAAGTCTGATCAAAATGGAGGATATACTTTTGAATATTAAAAAGCATTGGTTACCAATTGTTGTAGTCATTCTTGTCGTTGTTATCTTTTTATTAGTTACTTTCGCTAGAGCAAATGAAGGTTTAGATAATTATGAGCAACATGAATTAAATAATGGTGAACAGCAATATCTTTCAAAAGGGGCAAGCTAATTATGAATATATATAATAAAGTGACATTATCTGTCATTTTAGTTATAACAATTATCATTTCGTTCATCTTTTATTTTTATACAACAGAGAAAAAAGTGGACAAAGATAAATTGTATGAAAACAAAATTACAAATCATAAACAAGCAGGTAAACCTAAGAATTATGGTGTCGCATCTAATAATAAAATAGCTACGAAAGTCGGAAATAAGATTATTGAAGATGGTGGAAATGCAGTTGATGCGGCAATAGGTGTCTCTTATGCACTTGCAGTGACAGAACCTCATTCATCAGGACTAGGAGGTGGCGGTGCGACACTTACATATAATGGTAAAGAGAATGAAACACCTAAAGCTTATGAATATAAAACGATGTCCTCATATGAATATAAAGAAGGCGACAAAATTGGAGTTCCTGGCTTAGTAAGAGGATTACATGATATGCACGAGAAAGAAGGTAAAATGGATGAGAAAAAGATTTTAGATTACGTCATTCCGCTCGCTAAAGATGGTTTTGAGGTAGATTCAGAACTTGAAAGAAGTTTAAAATTATATGGTCGTGATATTGATCACAACTCACCATTCTATAAAGGAAATAAAAGTGTTCGCGAAGGAGATATTGTAAAACAAGATAAACTCGCTAATACATTAACTAAAATCAAAGATAAAGGTCCTGATTACTTCTATGAAGATATTGGTAAAAGTGTCTCAAAACAATTAGATAATAAATTAACTGAAAGAGATTTCAAAGAATTTAAAACAGAAGAAAAAGAAGCGGTAAGTACTGATTATAAGAATAATCAAGTGTATTCAGCGCCTAATCCTTTAGGTGGCACATTAATGCTTCAAGGATTGAAAATTGATGAAAAAGAAAACGTAGACAATATGGATCGCAATAATTTTATCACAGCAATGATTAAATCACGTGATGTCATGTATAAGAATAGGGACATAGTTAATGGCAATGAGCCTAGTAATGAACAACATCTGACTGATGATTATTTACTTGGTGAACTTAACAAAGTTAATATTGGTGAAAACACAGATAATGGCAGTGATTTTAATCAAATTAGAACGGATAATACAAGTACAACCCATTTTGTAATTATTGATAAGAATGGTAAATTAGCAAGTACGACTAATACACTATCTAGTTACTTCGGGACAGGAGACTATATGAAAGAGGGCTTCTATATGAATAACTCTTTAGGCGACTTTAGTAAGGATAAATTAAGCCCAAACCACGGTGAACCTCACAAGGCGCCTAGATCATTTATTTCTCCGTCAGTAATTGTTGGCCCTAATTTCTATATGGGCATTGGTACACCAGGTGGGAACAAAATTCCAACAATTCTTAATGAAGTGATTGTCGATTATTTAAACAGTGATGGTTCATTACAAGAATCTATTAATAAACCAAGATTTTATAATGACGGCGGCACGATATTTTACGAAAATGCTATGACTGATGAAGATATAAATATCTTTAAAAGTCTTGGTTATGGTGTTGAAGAAAAGCATAATGATCCAAACTTTGGCAGTGTCCAAGGTGCTGTTTATGATAAAGATAAAAATACTGTAGATGTCGGTCATGATGTAGGTAACCGTTAAAATAAATATTTAATTTAAAAAGCACCTTAAATGAGTAACGAAAACATTTAAGGTGCTTTTTTGTGTGTATTAAATTACAAACTATATATATTTATTTGCTTTCAAGTTTAACGACAAAAATAACTCAAATATGAATATAATTTAAGACAATTTTTTGACAAAGAGTGTAAGCGTATACAATAAATAAAAGAAGTAGTATGATGATTGAGTGGAAGATTTACATAAAAAAATGAAATATATAGAGGTGTCTTATGGACTTTATAGCTATTTTAATCGGATTAGGGCCACTATTAGGTTGGGGATTATTTCCAACGATTGCTTCTAAGTTTGGTGGACGTCCAGTCAATCAAATCTTTGGCGCTACTGTTGGTACTTTGATTTTCGCAATTGTTCTAGCACTATTTAAAGGTATCGGTTTACCAGGAGGTATGGCATTAGTATTTTCGCTCATATCAGGTGCAGGATGGGCATTTGGTCAAATTATTACTTTTAAAGCGTTCGAATTAGTAGGTTCATCAAGAGCGATGCCAATTACTACTGCATTTCAATTACTTGGTGCATCATTATGGGGCGTTTTTGCGCTTGGCAACTGGCCAGGTATAACAAACAAAATCATTGGATTTCTAGCTTTACTCGTAATTCTTATAGGTGCACGTATGACTGTATGGACTGAAACAAAACAACAAGAATATAGTAAAAATCTAAGAAGTGCAGTGCTCTTATTACTTGTAGGTGAAATTGGCTATTGGATATATTCTGCTGCACCTCAAGCAACGGATATTGGTGGTTTTAAAGCATTTTTACCTCAAGCTATAGGGATGGTCATTGTGGCTGTTATCTATGCGTTGATGAATATGTCTAAAGGTAATGCTTTTAAAGAGAAAGTAAGTTGGCAACAAATAATATCCGGATTTTTCTTTGCATTTGCTGCTTTAACTTATTTAATTTCAGCACAACCTAATATGAATGGTTTAGCAACAGGATTTGTTCTATCTCAAACATCTGTAGTATTAGCAACGCTAACAGGCATTTTTTTCTTAAATCAGAAAAAAACATCAAAAGAATTAATGATTACAATTGTGGGATTAGTTCTTATTTTAGTTGCAGCATCAATCACAGTGTTTATTAAATAATATTAAGAAGGGAAGAATAAGATGAAGAAAACAGCAGTATTAAATAGTCACATTTCAAGCGCAATCTCCACACTAGGTCACTATGAGTTATTAACGATTAATGACGCAGGTATGCCTATACCTAATGATGACAGACGTATAGATTTAGCAGTGACTAAGTCATTGCCACGTTTTATTGATGTGTTGGAGACAGTGTTAACTGAAATGGAAATACAAAAAGTATATTTAGCAGAAGAAATTAAAACTACGAATGCACAGCAATTAAAAGCAATTAAGAAATTAATCAATGATGACGTAGAAATTAAATTTATTGCGCATTCTGAGATGAAAGAAATGTTAAAATCCCCTTTAAATAAAGGGAATATACGAACTGGTGAAATCACCCCTTTTTCTAACATTATCCTAGAATCTAATGTGACTTTTTAAGTTTAATAGTCATGTGATTGTGCTTTTAAAAAGATAAAGTAGGTGAAGTTGAAATGAATAAAAATAAAGTAATTGTAATTGGATCAACAAATGTAGATAAATTTCTTAATGTTAAAAGGTTTCCAAAACCTGGTGAGACGTTACATATTAATCAAGCTCAAAAGGAGTTTGGTGGGGGCAAGGGAGCCAATCAAGCCATAGCAGCTAGTAGATTAGCAGCAGATACAACATTTATCAGTAAAATTGGTAAAGATGGCAATGCCAACTTTATATTGGAAGATTTCAAAAAAGCAGGTATTCATACACAATATATTTTAACGTCAGAAAGTGAAGAAACTGGGCAAGCATTTATCACTGTTGATGAAGCAGGACAAAATACGATTCTTGTTTACGGTGGTGCGAATATGACATTAAGTGCAACTGATGTTGAGATGAGTGCAGAAGCGTTTATTGGTGCAGACTTTGTTGTAGCGCAGCTTGAAGTTCCATTTGAGGCGATAGAACAAGCATTTAAAATTGCTCGTAAGCAAAATATCACTACTGTATTAAATCCTGCACCAGCAATTGAATTGCCTAAGTCACTTTTAGAGTTAACTGATATAATTATTCCAAACGAAACAGAAGCAGAATTATTAACAGGTATTTCAATCAATAATGAAAGTGATATGAAAGAAACAGCAACATATTTTCTCGATTTAGGTATATCTGCAGTATTAATTACTTTAGGGGAGCAAGGCACGTATTGTGCATATCAAGAACAATACAAAATGATTCCTGCTTGTAATGTAAAAGCAGTAGATACGACAGCAGCAGGAGATACATTTATAGGTGCTTTTTTAAGTGAGTTAAATAAAGATTTGAGCAATTTAGAATCGGCTATTCGACTTGCAAATCAAGCGTCGTCTCTAACAGTACAACGAAAAGGAGCACAAGCTTCTATACCAACACGGAAAGAAGTAGAGGGAGAATATAATTAATGAAATGAGAGTCTGTGACATGAAATAATGTCGCAGACTTTCTTCACTTATAAAGAGGGAATCTTTAAATTTTATAACTTTTTAAATAATATCAAAGGCTCAATTAAAAGGAATTATAGAAAGATCGAACAGATTAAGCCAGTTGCACGACGAGGACGAAATTTAACACGAATTCTTCTCCACGCCCTTATTTTGTGTAATGGATACTTTTTAATTTTAAGTTTTAATTCTCAGTCTAACTATTTATAATATATTTATAATTAATTAACATTTTAAACAAAGGGTGAACGATGGTGAAAGAAGTAGTTCTAGGAATTGATTTAGGCACAAGCGCAATAAAAATTATTGCTGTTGATCAATTAGGAAATGTCATTGAATCAGTAAGTGAAACATTAAAATTATACCAAGAGCATCCTGGTTATAGCGAACAAGACCCTAATGAATGGTTTGAGGCTACTAAGAAAGGGATAAAAGAATTAATTCAATCAACAGAAATGTCAGATAAGATAGTAAAGGGGATTTCTTTTTCTGGTCAAATGCATGGGTTGGTCATAGTTGATGATAACGGCATTCCTTTGAGAAAAGCGATTTTATGGAATGATACTAGAAATTCAATACAATGCAGACAAATTGAAAATATATATGGTGAAAGATTGAATTATAATCCGATATTAGAAGGATTTACACTTCCCAAAATGTTATGGGTACAACAACATGAACCTGAAATTTGGAGTCGAGTTGATGTTTTTATGTTGCCTAAAGATTATTTACGTTATTGCTTAACTCAGACAATTCATATGGAATATAGTGATGCATGTAGTACATTATTATTCAATCCTGAGAATTGTGAATGGACAAGAGATGTTGGAGATACATTTAACATTGGTGATATCTACCCACCCTTAGTACAATCACATTCATATGTTGGAAATGTGACTGAATCACTGGCTAATGAATTAGGATTATCTAGTGATGTTGCTGTATATGCTGGGGGTGGCGATAATGCATGTGGTGCAATTGGTGCTGGTGTCATCCATGATAAAAGTGCATTATGTAGCATAGGTACTTCAGGTGTTGTATTAAATGTTGAATACCAACGTGTGACTTCATATGATAGTAATTTACACTTATTTAATCATAGTGTTCCAGACACTTATTACGCAATGGGCGTAACGTTGGCAGCAGGCTATAGTTTAAACTGGTTAAAACAAACTTTTTTTGAAAATGAATCTTTTGAAGAGATTTTAAATTTAGCTGCATCTTCAAAGATAGGTGCCAATGGACTACTATTTACACCTTACTTAGCTGGAGAACGTACGCCACATGGTGATGCTCAAATACGTGGAAGTTTTATAGGTATCAGTGGGCAACATACTAAAGCTGACTTTGCGAGATCAGTAATCGAAGGCATAACGTATTCTTTATATGATTCTATAAAGATTATGAGACGAGCTGGTCATGAAATGAACTCTATCACTTCAATCGGTGGTGGTGCTAAGAGTAGATTTTGGTTACAACTTCAAGCTGATATTTTTAATGTACAAATAAAAAGGTTGAAGCATGAAGAAGGACCAAGCATGGGAGCGGCAATTTTAGCGGCATACGGTCTAGGATGGTTTAAAACAATTGAGTCTTGTGTAGAGGCATTTATTAAAGTAGACGAGGTGTTTGAGCCGAATAATGAAAATCATGACCTTTATGAACAATACTATTCAGTTTATGAAGCTATATATAAACAAACGAAACAGCTTACTGCTGATTTGTTAACGATAACGAATTAAAATATTAAAGACTTATCGCTCACTTTTAATGGCGATGAGTCTTTTTATTATAGTCAATTATAAGAAAATGAAAAAATAATTATATTTATCAACAGTACATACAATTTCGTCGTAGAAAAGTTCAAAAATTGAAAAACTGTCAACTAAAAATGATAAGTAAAAATTTAATTATTAAAATGAATATTGACATTGATTTAAATTATACGTTTAATATAGATATCATTTTTAAGATTTGAGCACTCAAGACTATATAAGCATCGAGAGGATGATACTATGTTTATTTCAAAACAAGAATTATATGAAAAGTTACAATATGTTACGCCAAGAACGTTTGCCTACTTGAATGAAATAGATTATTATAACTTATTAATGATAATTGAAGAGCATCAAATATCTATTCCACCGATTCATCAACTTCGAAAAACATTGCGAGGAAGTAAAATTATGAAGCCTAAGAATCGCGTAGACAATTGTTATATTCATTTAAAGGATGAAATTCCGACCCCAATTAATAATGAACAATTAAGTTTCCTGCATTTTTATTCACGTCAGCAAATACATTTAATTTTGAGTGCTTATTCTAGAATGAAAAGTCTAAAGTTACGGCCTCAATTACATTGTTTAAAACTCAAATTCCCCTTAGATCAGCATTCTATTCGTAAAGAAATTACACCACCTCAAAGCTCTGACAAAGACAATGATATTTTAATTTGTCTATTACAAAAATTAATCAACGAAATTACCAAATGCCAAGTTCCTGTTTCTCTAAAGAATAATTCTTTCGAAATAAAACTACCAAACTATATCATAAAGGTCGATTTAAACTATCACGAACAGCAAGACCATTTATATCCATTACAATATAGCATCCACGCATGGCATAGAGATTTCCAATATCTCGAAATCTCAAATACCTTCATGATACCGTCTTTGAATGATCTTATTTTCCATATACAAAAGCTTTTTTTACTTATATTTCAATTACCTGAACATCTCGCGAGACAAGAATATTCATTGAGTCAATATTATTTTTACTCGCAATGCCATACAAAAGATTAAATGGACACTTAAAACATTTGATAGTGAGATGTCGAGCACCACCATAAAAGGTACGAAAGGTAAGTTATAAGAAGGTTAAAGTATGATAAAATTCGTTTCATTTATTTGATATTAAGTCATTAAAACACATTATTTAACATAAACATTCATATTGCTTAGAATCTATACCATAAAATTACGTGTAGATTCTCAATCTTTTCGCAATCATTGATTGAAATGAAATTTTTGGTTCATTAAGTTTTTTATAAACTCAGTCAATAAGAGCGATAGAGCGGGACATAAAATTCTTAGATGAATTCAGTTCCGCTCCTTTTTTAATTGTGACTAATTTTTTACAAATATGACTTTTAGCGTTAGAATACATGGAGTCATCTTAGTTATGCATTGACAAAATATTGAATTATTGTGATTAACATTTTACTTTTACAGTATTTAAAGTAGATAAATAAAACCAATTAACTAAAAAAAGTAATTTGAAACCATCTTAAAATATAAAATTCGTGTATATAAATGTTTTAGAAAGACTATTAAAACAGTTTTGTGAATTAATTCACAATATAGACTTAATTGTGTTCAATAAATTGTTGAAATCGCTTTCTTTAGGGTGTACGATAACTATGGCCTAAAAATAAAGAAAGAAGGTTTTGGGGAAATGGATATTATTTTAGGAGTAGGGACTTTAGTACTCGTTCTTATTATCATGACGCTTTTCTTAAATTTTGCGCCATATGGTAAACAAGGTTTACAAGCTTTATCAGGGGCTGCTTGTGCCACGTTTTTACCACAGGCGTTCTTAAGTTACGCAATTGGTGGCGTATTCCATGTTAAATTTTTCCAAGAAATTGGTGATTTAGCAGGGAGTTTAAGTGGTATAGCTGTTGGTATATTAACTTGTCTAAAGTTAGAAGTGTCTCCAGTATTTGCAGTCATTGTAGGTTTAATATTACATGACTCAAAATTATTACCTGCGTTTATCGCAGCGTATGTTGTTGCATTTGGAATCAAGTTTGTTGAGAAAAAAGTTCCAGAGGGACTAGATTTAATTGTTGTTATTTTATTGGCTCCAGCAGTTACATTTGGTCTTGCAAACTTAATTTCTCCAGGGGTTATTGCAGTACTTAAACAAATTGGTAGTGCAATCACTTCAGTAGGTGATAACAACCCATATGCATTAGCAGTCATTTTAGGACTTGTTATTCCTGTAACTGGTATGACGCCATTAAGCTCAATGGTACTTACAAGCTTATTAGGTTTAACTGGTATTCCAATGGCAATTGGTGCGTTAACATGTACAGGAGCATCTTTTGTTAATGGAATCTTATTTAGCAAATTAAAAATTGGTAATAAAGGTAATGCCTTCGCGGTATTTGTAGAGCCGTTAACTCAAATTGACTTAATTGCCAAATATCCGCTACAACTGTTTGGTGCGAATGCCATTATTGGTGTTGTAAATGCTTGTATTGTCACATACAGTGGACTAGTTATTGATATTAAAGGTATGGCAACACCTATAGCAGGTGCTATTGTACTTTATGGCTTTAACGATGCTGTAAGATCTACAATTACAATTATCGCAGTAGCAATTGCAAGTGTGATATTAGCGTACGTTATTAGTGCTATTATTAATAAATTTAACTTGATGAATGTCGGATTCAAGTTACCACGTAGAAAAAACCAAGTTAAGGAGAGTGTTTAATGATGGCTAAAAGCTATGATTATCAAAGTGCTTTCGATATTATTGGACCAGTAATGATGGGACCTTCAAGTTCTCATACAGCAGGTGCAGTAAAAATTGGTAATTCAGCGAGAGCTGTGTTAGGAGATATGCCTAAGCATATAGAAATTCGTTATTATGAATCTTTTGCTAAAACGCATCAAGGGCATGGTACAGACGTTGCTATTGTCGGAGGTGCTATGGGCTACAGCACTTTCGATAGTAGAATTAAATCATCCTTAGACATAGCAAAAGATGAAAATATTACAATTGATATTATTGAAGATGAAGGAGAAAGTATTGGTCAACATCCTAACTGTGCTTATATCAAAGCAAATACGAAAGACGGACGTTATATAGAAGTGATAGGTATTTCTATTGGTGGCGGTACAATCAAACTAAAAGGTATCAATGTAAATGGTTTAGATGTGGAACTGAATCATGGGCTTCCAATGTTAGTTATAGATGGAAATATGAATAAAGCTAAAATAAATCATCTTATTAATGATTTATCAGATATGAACTTAGACCTAGGTGAAGAATTAATAAAAACAAATGATAATGAAGGTTTAGTTGTATTTCCTTTAAATAAAGCAATCTCAGAATCAGCATTAAATATTATTAAAGATAAACATAGTGATTTAAACGTTTCCTATATCAAATAGAGGGGGATTAACATGTTTGATTCAATTAGAGAGACAATAGATTATTCAGTTGAAAATAACATCAGTTTTGCTGATATGATGATTAATGATGAAATGGAAAGAGAAGGTAAATCTCGCGAAGAAGTGCGTGATTTAATGAGACAAAACTTAAACGTTATGCGTGAGGCGGTTGAAAAAGGTACGACTGGCGACGGTGTAGAAAGTGTGACAGGTTATACAGGACATGACGCTGCTAAACTTCGAGATTACAACGAGAATAATCATGCATTATCAGGTCATGAAATGATTGATGCAGTCAAAGGTGCAGTTGCAACGAACGAAGTTAATGCAGCAATGGGTATTATTTGTGCTACTCCGACAGCTGGTTCCTCGGGAACGATTCCCGGCGTAATATTTAAATTAGAAAAAACTCATAATATCACTGAAGATCAAATGATAGATTTTCTATTCACATCAGCTTTATTCGGGCGAGTAGTTGCAAACAATGCGAGCGTTGCCGGTGCAACTGGTGGTTGTCAAGCCGAAGTGGGTTCGGCATCTGCAATGGCTGCAGCTGCTGCAGTATCAATTTTTAACGGGTCACCTGAACAATCAGGACATGCCATGGCATTGGCAATTAGTAACTTATTAGGCTTAGTTTGCGATCCAGTTGCTGGTTTAGTTGAAATTCCATGTGTAATGCGTAATGCTATTGGTTCAGGAAATGCATTAATATCTGCAGACCTTGCACTAGCTGGAGTTGAAAGTCAAATTCCAGTAGATGAAGTCATAGGTGCTATGGATAGAGTGGGTCGTAATTTACCTGCATCATTAAGAGAAACAGGTTTAGGTGGTTTAGCAGGTACACCTACTGGCGAAGAAATCAAACGTAAAATATTCGGCGAAGCAGACAACATGGTTAAAAATAAATAATTAATATTTAAATGCTCAGGCTTTATAAATTATAAAGCTTGAGCATTTTTAGTAGTAAAAGATGTTAAAAATAAAGAAAAAATTATAAAAGATAAAGTTCTTATATTAAGAACGCCTTTAATCATATGATTATAGGCGTTTTATATATTGCAAATTTTCTGACAACAACATAAAATAGCTAAAAAGGGGTTGATGAAATGCTGAGATTATTTTTGATCTTCATCGCATTCATCATTAACACGACGATAACTTATTTATGGACCATCGAGGGAACATGGCCCAACTTGCTATTTAAATCATTATCATTGAGCATGATAATTGTTTTTATATTCTATTACATTCGTTTTGTTATTGAAGATAAAAAAGAAGACTGAAGAAATAAAAAATAAAGAGTATCTTTTTGGATTAACTTATTTAATAATAACTCCACACTTTCTTATGAATCGGATAAATCATATTGATAAAATGATAAATCGAGCCATCGATTAAACTTATAACCTACATTTTTAATTGTACCTGCATGTGAGAAGTCAAACTTCTTATGTAATGCGATACTGTCCATGTTCGATGCATCAATCCCGGCAACAATGGTGCGATAACCTTGTTCTTTAGCGTAATGAATTAAATTCTCTAATAATTGAGAAGCGATACCTAGTCCTCTGTACTGTTGATGAACATATATTGAATGTTCAATAGTATATAAATAGGCCGGCCATTGTCTAAAGGAACCATAAGTGGCAAAACCAACCACTTTCCCTTCTTTTTCATAAACCCATATAGGTTCGTTTATTTTTGCTTTAGATTGATACCATTGAAGACGTTCATCTAATTGTTGTGGCTTATACGTATAAACAGCTGTTGTATTAAGGATAGCATCATTATAAATTGTCAAAATATCTTGAAGATCCTCTAGTCGTGCAAATCTAATCATCTCAATCCCTCAAATCTTTAAAATTATTATTTTTATTCAATAGACAATGCATCATCTTCAGGCATTCTCATCTAGTTCAGATATCACATCATGTAATGTTGAATTTTTAATTTAATGCTATACTAAACTAAAATTATATAATTTGCGAAATAAATATAAAGGAGTAACATAAATGAAGCAGTGGATGAATAGATTAATCACCTTAATAGGCGTATTGTTAATCATTTTAGCTATTTATTTATTCTCAAAGCCATATATCGATAATTATCTTCATGAAAAAGATAACGATCATAAAATTGAAAATTATGATAAAAAGGAAAAAGAACAGACAAAGACATCTAAATCGACGCCAAAGATACCTTCCGATAAATCTAAAATGGCTGGTTATATAGAAGTTCCAGATGCGCAAATAAAAGAACCTGTATACCCTGGTCCAGCAACGCCAGAACAACTCAATAGAGGTGTAAGTTTTGCAGAAGGTGACGAATCTCTTAATCAACAGAACATTTCAATTGCTGGTCATACGTTTACTGATCGTCCGCACTATCAATTTACAAATTTAAAATCAGCAAAAATCGGTAGTAAAGTGTATTTTAAAACTGGAAATCAAACTAGAAAGTATAAAATAACTAAAATACGTGATGTTAAACCTACAGAGGTTAAGGTATTAGACGAACATCCTAATAAGAAAAATCAATTAACATTAATTACTTGTGATGACTATAATGAAGAAACGGGTGTTTGGGAAACAAGGAAAATATTCATAGCTACACAAATTAACTAATATTCTTATAAGTGAAAGATACGTAATAAACTGTATGAATTATGTTCTGCTTCGAGAAGAAGCTTTGTTAAAATGAATTTTAATAACTTATTGATTAGAGAGTTAAGGACAAAGTGATTGTCCTTGGCTCTTTTTAATATGTCGATTCAAGTTATATAAATGAAAATAAGAGATTTATCTTATATATTAAGCGATAGTGTGAATGACAAAGGTAATTATTTTTTATGTTGAAAACAATTTCAATATATGAATATGTTTTCACTATATTTGATATTGCTTCAATCCCAAATCCAACAGCTATATAATGATTATGAATTTTAATCTATAGATAGGGGGCTTAACGATGATTAAAGCCATTGCGGTAGATATGGATGGAACATTTCTTGACTCAAATAAACAGTTTGATAGAAATCGTTTTGAAACTATTTTTAAAGAATTAATAGATAAAAATATCAAATTTATAGCTGCGAGTGGGAATCAATTTGCAAAGCTAAAATCAATTTTTGGAGATAGGGAAATGTTCTTTATATCTGAAAATGGAGCAGTCATCTATAAAGGGAATCAACTTTATAATTATCGAAGTTTTGATCAGTATATTTTTCAAAAAGTTGTAAATTATTTAAATTTGAATCAAAAGATAAACAATTTGATTATTTGTGGCGTAAAAAGTGCATATATTTTAAAAGAGACAAGCGAAGCATTTAAGCAAGATGCACGTACATATTATCACCAACTCATAGAGATTGACTCCTTACAAACATTACCTGACGATGATTATGTAAAAATTGCTTTCAATATTAATCGTCAAACTCATCCAGACTTAGATGAGAAATTAGCTCTTAAGTTTAAAGATGATATTAAACTAGTATCAAGTGGAAGAGATAGTATAGATGTTATTATGCCAAATATGACTAAGGGTCAAGCTTTGTCTAGATTATTAAAAGAATGGCAAATGTCTGCTTCACATTTAATGGCATTTGGAGATGCAAATAACGATAAAGATATGTTGGAACTCGCCGAACATAGTTATGTCATGGCTAATAGTGAAGATCAATCATTATTTAATATAGCGAGTCATGTGGCACCTTCCAATGATGAACAAGGCGTACTATCAACAATCGAAAATGTTGTTCTCGGTTATTCTAATAAATAATAAAATGGTTAAATGTCTGAAACATTAACATGTACAGACGCTTAACCATTTTTTTATTAGAAAAGTAAAATGTTTTTTATTTTATTCACATTAATACCAAGTGATAATGTAATGATATAGGGTAAGTAAATCGAAATAATGATAAATAATATCTTGATTACAGTGATTACTGACTTTATTCGTATTAGTTTAATCGCGTATCACATGTGCCAGTATTAATTACTGATAATGCAGCATTCAAACCACCCTCGACTAAATTTTGTACTGCTTCATCAGAGAAAAAGGCAATATGAGGTGTAACTAAAATATTTTCATTTCTAATTAGGTCTAATAATATTGGGTCATCAATCGTTTGATTTGACCAATCAAAGGTGAAATAATTAGCTTCATTTTCATATGTGTCAATGGCAGCACCTGATAATGTACCATTATTTACTGCTTCAATTAAATCAGGCGTGTTAATCACAGCTCCTCTTGCAGCATTAACTAAAACGGCACCTTTTTTAACTTTTTTAAACATATTGTTATCAAATAAATGAAAACTATCTTTATTAGCGGGTACATGTAAAGAGATAATATCAGCATCTTTAATTGCATCCTCTATTGTTTCTTTATATTCTAAGAAAGATAAAGAATGATTAGGGTATGCATCATAACCAACTACTTTCGCACCAAAACCAGCATAGATTTTACCTGTTGCAGCACCAATACGTCCTGTACCGATGATTGCTACGGTCATGTTTTTTACTGGACGAGACATAATAGGGGACGCCCACGTGAAATTATGTGCTTGCACACGTTTTTCAATTGTTGGGAATTTTCGTACGAGCTGCAGAGCGATAGATACCGAATATTCAGCAATTGTTTCAGGTGAATAACTAGGTATATTCGAGATAATAATTCCATGTTTTTTTGCAAGTTCTAAGTCATACATATCAAATCCAGCCGTACGTTGTGCAATTTGTTTAATACCATAAGACTCTAATTTAGGGTAAACTTCAGGTTCTAATTTACCGAACTGCATTGTTGTCACACCGTCATAATCTTTTAATTGATCGACTGTATCTACACTTAAAAGTTCTGTTGATGTAGTAACATCGATATTATTTTCCTTTCCCCAACGTAATGCCATGTCCTTTTCATATGCTCTTGTACCGAAAAACATAATTTTTGTCATTAAAATTACCTCATTTCTAAAATTTAGAATTAATGAATAGTAAAAACATTCACAAGTCAGTACTTATGATTTTTTTATTATATGTGATTTAATTCACTAAACAAGTTATTTCATAGGTCTTTTAAATTTCTAAATTATACTAACTATATAAGTGAGCTGAAGAGATTAGAAATCAATTACTTTAGTTACACTTTGAAGTCGTATATAATTTGTATCAACAGAAGTAAAGAGAGGAAGGTATGATTGTGAATCAAATGAATCAAACGATTGTTGATGCATTCCATTTTAGACATGCGACAAAAGAATTTGACCCTGCGAAAAAAATTAGTGATGAAGATTTTAATACGATTTTAGAAACAGGTAGATTATCTCCAAGTTCACTAGGTTTAGAACCTTGGCACTTTGTAGTGGTTCAAAATAAAGAATTGAGAGAAAAATTGAAAGCCTATAGTTGGGGAGCACAAAAGCAACTTGATACAGCAAGTCACTTTGTATTAATTTTTGCCCGTAAGAATGTGACGGCTCATACAGAATACGTGCAACATTTACTTCGTGGTGTTAAAAAATATGAAGAAAGTACAATTCCAGCTGTTGAAAATAAATTTGATGATTTCCAAGAAAGTTTCCATATCGCCGATAATGAACGAACATTGTATGATTGGGCGAGTAAACAAACATATATTGCGTTAGCAAACATGATGACAAGTGCTGCATTACTAGGTATCGACTCATGTCCAATTGAAGGATTTGATTTAGACAAAGTGACTGAAATTCTTTCTGATGAGGGTGTTTTAGATACAGAACAATTTGGTATTTCAGTTATGGTAGGCTTTGGTTACAGAGCACAAGAGCCTAAACACGGCAAAGTTAGACAAAATGAAGACGACATCATTAGTTGGATTGAATAAAGAAATTTTATGAAACCACAAAGTATAGCATAGGTTTATGTTAAATACTATAGTTTACTCCTGATAGTGAGAACTTTAATCAAGTACGATTATATGAATGTAAAATTAAGTGAGTTATCAATAATAAATATATAAACAACCTGAGACTTCTACTTGAAGCCTCAGGTTGTTTTGTTGAATATAATAAATTTTTTTATACGTTGAATAATGTGACGCGAAGCGGGTACAACACAAACATAGTCACTTTTTTTGATGATGCAAACAGATAATTTTGCATTATTTACAAAAGAGGTTAAAATAAGTGTTACATTGAGTAAACGCTTACATTTTATTAGGGATAAGCGATTACTTCAAATATCACTAAAAAAGGATGGGTTTTAATGACAAATATTAACGTAAGAAATTATATAGATGAAAGTTACGGCTTGTTTATTAACAATGAATTCCAAGCTAGTGATAGTGGGGAAACATTAACTGTTTCTAATCCAGCTAATGGTGAAGATTTAGCTAAAGTTGCACGCGCTGGTAAAAAAGATGTGGATAAAGCTGTTCAGGCAGCTCATGATGCATTTGATAGTTGGAGTAAGATTTCTAAAGAAGAACGTGCAGATTATTTATTAGAAATTAGTCGACGTATTCATGAGAAAACTGAACATTTAGCAACAGTTGAATCACTGCAAAATGGTAAACCCTATCGCGAAACATCAACAATTGATGTACCACAAGCAGCCAATCAATTTAAGTATTTTGCTAGCGTTTTAACAACTGACGAAGGTTCAGTTAATGAAATTGATCAAAATACAATGAGTTTAGTTGTTAATGAACCTGTTGGGGTTGTTGGTGCAGTAGTAGCATGGAACTTCCCAATTTTATTAGCATCATGGAAATTAGGACCAGCTTTAGCAGCAGGTAATACAGTAGTAATTCAACCATCATCATCTACGCCTTTATCATTAATTGAACTTGCTAAAATTTTCCAAGAAGTTCTTCCTAAAGGAGTAGTTAATGTCTTAACTGGTAAAGGGTCTGAATCAGGAGACGCTATTTTCCATCATGAAGGTGTAGACAAATTATCATTTACAGGTTCTACTGACGTGGGTTACGGTGTAGCACAAGCAGGTGCTGAACGTATCGTTCCTACAACATTAGAATTAGGTGGTAAAAGTGCTAATATTATCTTTGATGACGCTAATTTAGAGCAAGTGATTGAAGGTGTTCAACTTGGCATATTATTTAACCAAGGTGAAGTATGTAGTGCAGGTTCAAGATTATTAGTACAATCATCTATTTACGATGAATTATTGCCAAAATTGAAAGAAGCATTTGAAAATATTAAAGTTGGCGATCCATTTGATGAAGATACTAAAATGAGTGCGCAAACTGGACCAGAACAATTAGATAAAATTGAAAGTTATATAAAAATTGCTGAAGAAGATGACAAAGCGAACATCTTAACTGGTGGTCATCGAATTACAGATAACGGCTTAGACAAAGGTTACTTCTTTGAGCCTACAATTATTGAGATTAACGATAATAAACATCAACTTGCTCAAGAAGAAATCTTTGGTCCAGTTGTAGTAGTTGAAAAATTCGATGATGAGCAAGAAGCTATCGAAATTGCAAATGATTCTGAGTATGGTTTAGCTGGAGGTATCTTTACTACAAATATAAATCGTGCATTAAATGTAGCTAAAGCTATGAGAACAGGTCGTATTTGGATTAACACTTATAATCAAATTCCTGCAGGTGCGCCATTCGGAGGATATAAAAAATCAGGTATTGGGCGCGAAGTATATAAAGATGCTATCAAAAACTATCAACAAGTTAAAAATATCTTTATTGATACAAGCAACCAAACTAAAGGTTTATATTAATAAAAAGAGGCATTTTACAGGATGCGCGTATGCGTGCATCCTGTTTTTTGTTGGAATTTTACTTCAATTAAAAGCCAAAAATAATTTTAAATATTACACAAAAATTTATTTATCCGGTAAAAAATAATAAATTAATATTTGTTTTTATATTTTGTATGGTACAATAATTTTAAATATATAATGTTGTGAGGGATTTTATGAATTTAGAAGAAAAAAGTTATATTGAACAACAAGTAACGAATCGTGGAAAATCTACTGCTGTATCTTATGTACTTTGGTTCTTTTTAGGAGGATTTGGAGCACACAGATTTTATCATGGTAAAGTAGGAAGTGGAGTTGGATTATTAGTCTTAACATTATTAACTGTTTGGTTTACTTTTGGAATTCCTACATTAATTTGGGCTATTATTGATGCTTTTTTAATTCCAAACTGGGTTAGAGAAGATGAAGAAAGAATACGTCAGCAAGCATTAAGCGAAGTAAAATTAATGAAAAATAAATAAAATTATAAAAACCTGAGACATTGAGTGCAACGCAAAGTTAGACTAAATTCTAACATTGTGAGGTATAGTACACATCAATCTTGTCTCAGGTTTTCTTAATATATAGACAAACCATTAGAAAATACATCTACCTTATATCAAACACTTTTATCAAACCCCATAAAGACGAAGTATATGTTGGAATTCAATGGATTAGAAAAGTTGAGGTTCGGGGCCCCAACAAAGAGAATTTCACCGAGAAATTCCCAGGGCAAAGCAAGTTATCGGTAACTTGGATAACTTATTCAAAATAAGGTGTGTATCAACTAAGGTAAGTTATCATCGTTATTTTGTTTCGTTACTATGAATTGTAATGTCAAAGCCTTCAGGTGAAGTAACATGAGTAGTATTTGCATTAGGTTGATATATGTCAAAGTGACATAAACCATAAGTTTGTTCATTTTGAGTTCTAATCTTATTTGACTGCCAAGTATTTGTAGCTATATGATGATGATACTTTTGAGTAGACATAAATAGTGCTTGTGGGAAATTAGATATATGTTCGAACCCTAGCTTTTCAACATAAAATTCATAAGCTGATTCTAAATTGTGTGTTTTGAGATGTAAATGGCCGATTTTTCCTTCTTCCGGCCAACCTTGCCAACCTTCGTTTGAGCGTTGAGCCATTAAATCATTGACATCAACTTCCAATGTATCCATTTTGACAAAACCGTCTCGCCATACCCAGTCTTCTGAAGGACGGTCATGATAGACTTCAATACCATTACCTTCAGGATCAGCGAAATATAGCGCTTCACTGACAAGGTGATCTCCGCCACCCATTGCGATGTTGTGATTGTTAGCATGATAAAGGAAGTCTGCTAAATCGCTACGAGTCGGTAAAAGATAAGCAACATGGAATAAACCTGCTTCTCTAAATTCCGGTTGTCGACCATTGTTGAGTTCATTTAAAGTTAAAGTATAACCAAGATTTCCGATGTTGAATACGGTTTGTTGATTCGTTTGTTTTTCAATAGAAAAACCTAATACATTAGAATAGAAATCAGTTAATTTATTTAAATCTTTAACATTTAAAGTGACGTTTGTTACTTGTGTAGCATCTATAGAATGAAAATTTGTCATCGTTTCGTGTTCCTTTCAATTTTAAAATAAGTATAATTAATATACTTAAAAGATACTAAAATAGCTAATATATTGAACTAATATAAAATCTAAATAAAAGAGTAGAACTAAATTATTTTGAAATTAGTCCTACTCTTACATAGTTGACTATATGTGTGGCCATTTGATAAACATATTGCATATTTAGTCAACTGCTATAAATTTTCGGTGAAATAAACGAATGACGTATATCTCAAATTGATATGAGTACATTCACATAAACTATCCTAAATAAACATCTTGTGCATGATCATCTTTTTCTAATACGTTTTTTGCGAATGGACAAGAAGCGATAATTTTTAGATTGTTTTCTCGTGCATGTTCAACAACACGATTAACTAATTTTTTACCTAGACCTTGTCCACCGAGTTCATCAGAAACTCCAGTATGATCGATGTCTATCTCATTGTTATCAACCTCTTTAAATGTAATAACAGCTTTTGGGTTATTTTCGTCATCACCTACATAGAATTTATGATCGCCTTGTTTAATTTCTGCAGCCATCGACGTTCACTCCTTTAAAATAGTATATAGTTATATTTATCACGCTTTGACGTTTTCAAACATAATTGGTTTACAGTTTACATTTATATTGATAACTATTGCTTTTTTATAATGTAACGGATATAGTGATAAGCGTATAAATTGGTCATAGTAGGGAGCACTTATATTGAAGAAATTAATTATAGTGTCAATCATCATTTTAATGTTAAGCGGATGCAGTAGCTTTGATCATCGTAAACGCGAAAGTATTAATGACAAGAATAAAATGAAAGTATACACGACTGTATACGCATTTCAAAGTTTGACACAACAGATTGGTGGAAAATATGTTGACGCGCAATCAATCTATCCTGCTGGTGCTGATTTACACTCATATGAACCAACACAAAAAGATATGATTAATATTGCCAAAAGTGATCTGTTTGTCTATTCAAGTCATCAATTAGATCCTGTCGCTACAAAGATTACGAATTCGATGACCAATAATAGCATGAAATTAGCGCTTGCCGAAGGACTCAAACAAAGTGATTTTATTCACTCTAAAGACCATGATGAAGATCATGAGCATCATTCACATCATGAAGAATCGAATCAAGATCCTCATGTTTGGTTAGATCCTGTTCTAAATCAAAAATTCGCTTTCATGATTAAAGAGAAATTAATAGAGAAAGACCCTAAACATCAAGCTTATTACAATAAAAATTATAAAATGGTAAATAAAGATATTGTGCATATTGATCAACAGCTACAATCAATAACGAAGCATTCTAAAAGAGATAAAGTTGTGATATCACACGATTCGCTTGGATATTTAGCGCATCGTTATGGTTTTAAACAACAAGGTGTTAAAGGTATGAATGATGAAGAACCTAGTCAAAAAGAGATTTTGAATATCGTTAAAGATATACAGCATTCGCACGCGCCTTATGTTTTATATGAACAAAATATTACCTCCAAAATTACAGATGTTATTCAGAAAGAAACAGATACGAAACCATTAAGTTTTCATAATTTAGCTGTATTGACTAAAGAGGAGCAAAATGATGATTCAATTTCATACCAATCATTAATGAAAAAGAACATTCACGTATTAAATCACGCACTCAATAATTAAAAACGGGGTGGGTTTAACGTTCTAAATAAAACGTTAAACCCATCCCGTTAGTTATATGATAATGATTACATTAGTATCTGATATAACTTACAGTGGTATTGTAGTATTCTTCAAAACCGTGAATACCGTCAGCGCCACCTAAGCCTGATTCACGCCAACCTGCGTGATAGCCATTAACGACTTCTTCAGCCTCACAATTTGCATATACTTCACCAAATTTTAGACGTTCGGTTGCTGTCATTACTTCTGTTAAATTTTCAGAGAAGATATAAGAAGATAAGCCAGCGTTTGTATCATTAGCGTCTTCAATCACTTGTTCAAAATTACGGTATGTTGTTATCGCAAGAACAGGACCAAAAATTTCATCTTTAAAGACACTATCGTCTTTTCTAACGTTATCTAATACCGTTGGTGCGTAGAAGAAACCATGGCGTTTTAATTGATGTCCACCAGTCATCAATGTTGCACCATTTTTAATAGCATCTTGGACCTTGTCATGAATACTATCAAGTTGCTTTTGGTTAATAATTGCGCCGTAATCGGTGTTTTCATCAAATGGATCTCCAACAGTTAAGCTTTTCATTTTGGAAGTTACTTTATTTAAAAAGTCATCGTGAACATCTTCATGCACAAAGATACGTTCAGGGCACGTACAAACTTGACCTGCATTATTTATACGGGCTGTCACAATATAGTCAACTGCTTTATCTAAATCGGCATTTGATGTGACAATGACTGGAGCATTTCCACCTAATTCTAAATTTACTTTCTTTACAGTTTGAGCAGCATTTTCGTAAACAGATTTACCAGCTCTCATACTTCCAGTTAAAGAAATAAGTTGAATGTCTTTATGCGAAGCTAATTGTGTACCTACTGTTTCTCCAGTGCCAGGAACAATTTGAATCAAACCTGCTGGTATAGTTGATGCTCTGAATAATTCAGCTAATCGAAGAGTGAGTAACGTTGTCTCTTCACTAGGTTTAATCACTACTGAACAACCAGTTACAATAGCTGGAATGACTTTTCGCATAAGGACAAGTATCGGTGCGTTCCATGGCACAATACCAGCAGTAACTCCGATAGGTTTGTTGATAATTTGAATCGTTTCATTTGCAATACTATTTTGTAGAACACGTCCTTTATCTGACATACTCAGACTTGTCATATAATCGATAAATGAGATTGATTTGTCAATTTCTCCATAAGCTTGCGATAAAGTTTTACCTTGTTCTTTTACGTATAATTGAGCTATTTCATCGCGATTTTTTTCTAATAAAGGTATAAGTAATTTAACATGTTCTGCACGTGTAGGTTGAGGCACGCGCTCCCATTCAAGTTGTGCTTGTTGAGATTTTTCAATTGCGTCGTTTACTTCCTCTTCAGTTGCAAGAGTGATAGTATCAAATGCCTCGCCAGTAGCTGGATTAATGACATCCATTGTTTCTTTAGACTGACTTTCTATAAATTCATTGTTAATAAATAACTGGTTTGTCATGTTAAACACCTCCATTAGAAGTATTCCCTGAAAAATCAGTTTTAAATTTAAATTGCGTTATTTATATTAAAATTCTCCTGAACTTCAAGAAAATGAGCAACCATTAAGAAGGTAAATAGTGTTTAAATAGATTGGTTAACTTACACAGGAAGTGCTAATAGAATTAAAATTTGTTTAGTATGTGTTTAACTCTTTACCTTATTGACAATATAAAAGCCTAAGACAATTTGTCCTAGGCTAAGATTATTATTTTCGTAAAATTCCTTTGTATATCACAGGAATTAATAAGATAAAACCAAAAAGTCCCATGATAGGGAATACTTTACCAATGAGAGAAATGAATCCCACAAAAGTACAAGCAAATGTTATTATCGCCATCATAACTATAAGAATATAATAGCGTTTCGTAAACGGTCGACTAAAGCGTGATGCAAAGGCGTACATTAAACCTACTACTGTATTGTATATAACTAAAACCATAATGACAGACATGATAATACCAATGGATGGAGAAATCTGCTTAGCAAGTAGCAATGATGGTAATGCTACCTCTTTAATTTGATTAAATTCTGTAACAAGACCAAAATTAATTAAAAGTAATAGTAAAGTCACAATAATACCACCGATAAGTCCACCATAAATTGTGGACGATTGATATCGTAGCTTACCGCCCATTACAGTTAAAAAGCTAAATGCAGCAGCAATTTGTAAGCTAGCATAATTAATTGCGTCAAACCACCAGCCAGGAGAAATCGACTTATTTTGATTTGAATATTGACTGGCGTCATTAAAATTTAAATCACCAGTAATAAAGTAATACACTGCAATCATTACTACGACTGCCACAAGAAATGGTGTTACCCCTCCTAAAACAGCGATGAGGCGATCGAACTTTAGAAATAATGTTAACAAAATAAGTATCACTAAAATGAGAGAACTTAACCAAAAAGGCAAACCAAAACTTTCATTTATAGTTGATGCTCCGCCGGCTGTCATAATAATTGCTAGAGAAAATAAAAATACTGTAAGTATAATATCAAATAATTTAGCTATTGTTGGATGTAGATAATAGCGAATAGATTCGGAGTGGTTTTGAGATCTAAGACGAAAGCCAGTATTTAATACGAATATTCCTCCAAGAGTTATGATAAGTCCAGTAATAAAAATACCGCTAATACTGTAAATACCATGACTAGTGAAGAATTGAAAAATTTCCTGACCTGTCGCAAATCCCGCTCCAACTACAACGCCTACAAAGGCGAAGGCAACAATGATGGATTCTTTAACATTGCTCATTTAATAAACAAATCCCTTCAGGTGCTATCCAAGTTAGATTAATTTTTCTTACAAAAATTTTAAAAATTACATTAATCTATTTTAGATGATTTTACCGAAAAAATAAATAGTAAAGTTCGCCACATATGTACTATTGTATAAATAGGGTGTACGTTTAAGTGTGGTATGATTAAATAAGATGGTAGATAAGTGCGTATAGTCAAGTACCATCTAACCTAAATCCATATATTTCATTTAAATGTTTACATTATCTTTAAGCAAATCATAATGCAATTGCAAATCATTTTTGGTAGTATAGGTCAATATTAAGTATATAAATCGAATTGGAAATAAAGAAGGTGTTTAATATGTCATTGGAATTGCCCGTGATGCTAACGATTGTGTTGTTCTTAGCACTAGGCATTTTTAGTCAATGGTTAGCGAGTAGAATAAAATGGCCATCGATTGTTGTCATGGCCATCGTAGGTTTACTTGTAGGACCTATTTTTGGATTAGCAAATCCAAAAGAGGCACTTGGACCTGAGGCATTTAGTTCAATTGTATCTCTTGCTGTAGCAATTATTTTATTTGAAGGTAGTAGTAATCTAGATTTTAGAGAATTAAAAGGCATTTCTAAAGCTGTTATAAGAATTATAACTATAGGTGCAGGGATTGCGTGGATTTTAGGAGCGATTGCTTTACATATAACAATGAGTTTCCCTTTATCCATTTCGTTTGTGATTGGGGGTCTATTTTTAATCACTGGTCCAACTGTGATTCAACCTTTATTAAAGCAAGCGAAAGTAAAAAGAAATGTCGATTCAGTATTAAGATGGGAAAGTATTATATTGGATCCTATTGGACCTATTATTGCACTCACAGCATTTTATGTATTCCAGATTTTTGAGGAAGGGATAGGCTTTGTCGTTATTATTCTCTTTATCTTGAAACTCTTAGCTGCAATTTTAATAGGTTTTGGTGCAGCCTTTCTATTTAATTGGCTTATAGGTCAAGATAAAATTCCTCAAAGTTTAATGCCACCCATTCAGTTTGTATTTATTCTTTTAACATTTAGTATCTGCGATGAGATATTATCAGAATCAGGCTTACTAGCTGTAACAATTTTCGGCTTAATGATGGCGCGTAAAAAACGTCATGATCTCATCTTTAAAGAATCAGACCACTTTATAGATAATGCATCTTCTATACTTGTGAGTACTGTATTTATTTTAATTACGTCCTCTTTAACTAAAGATGTGTTGCTCAATGTGTTATCTTGGCAGCTCATACTCTTTAGTTTGGTTATGATTGTATTAGTAAGACCAATTTCAGTGCTTCTTTCAACATTAGGTACTGAAATAACTAAAAAGGAACGTGCAGTAGTAGCACTAATGGCGCCTAGAGGTATTGTGGTTTTAACAGTGGCACAATTCTTCTCAAGTTTATTTATGGACGATAAAATTCCTATGGCTCAATATATTACACCAGTAACCTTTGGTCTTGTATTTATCACTGTAGTCATTTATGGATTCGGTTTTACACCTTTAAGTAAACTGTTCGGTGTAGCAAGTACGGAGCCACCTGGCGTAATCATCGTCGGAGAAAGTGAATTTTCATTCCATCTCGGTATTAATCTAAGGGATCATGGTATACCCGTCATGATGTTCAACTTATTTGAAAACACATCAGAAAAAGCCCACGAAGCTGGGTTCGAAGTATTTAAAGGTAATCTTTTATCTAGCAATGATAGAATTTATTCTGATTTATTACGCTATAATAAATGTATTTTGATGACACAATCGTTTATCTTTAACAGTTTAGCATTTAATGAATTGGTACCTGAATTTGGCTTGAATAATGTAGATATGATGCCAGTATCTTTTAATGATGAGCAAGCACGAAACAATTTAAATGGTCCAATTAGAAATCATATATTATTTGATGAAAATCATACCCCACGTTGGTTTAATCAATTTATTACACAACATAATATTGTTGAAGTACCGGCAGAAGATTATGAAAAAATTACGGAAAATGATATGTTAATCTATCATATCAATGAAGATAAAGAAGTGACGTTTAAACGAAGCAATAGAGATATACCTGAACATGAAACTGGTATTTATGGTATTTTAAAAAATGCTTATTTAACTTAATGTGTTGCGTAAGTTACAAAAAGTCATACTTAAAAAATTAATTTGTTTTTTGAAAAGATAATCAATGATGTGACCTTTAATTAATTGAAAATAAAACATAGCATACTTTAGCACATGAATTAAGCGCCTGTACATGAGTGTATGTACGGGCGCTTTTAATTTAAGTTATTAGGAGATAAGATATGTTATTACACATCAACTTACTAAATATGTTTAAAGATATTATTTTAAATATCGGTCGTGCATTAAAATTTTGAGGATATCAATTTGATCTTGCAGTTGTTTACCGATATTGGTATCTCTAATTTTTTTACGTTGCAATTCTTCATCTACAACGCGTTTTACTGACAATTCATCTGCCCCCATTGATAACACTTTTTCTTTTCTATTAAACTCTTTATGTGCGACCAATTGCATACCAAATGAATTATATAAAAGTGTGTATCCGGCAATACCAGTTGTTGATTGATAAGCTTTTGAAAACCCTCCATCTATGACTAACATTTTACCATCAGCTTTAATTGGATCTTCACCATCAATTTCTTTAACAGGCGTATGACCATTTATGATACGTCCTTCATCTGGATTAAGACCAAAATCCTTTAACATTTTACGTATCATATCAACATCTTCACGTAAGTAATAATAAGGATTTTTCTCCTCTTTATGAGATGCTTTATCTTCTATAAAATAACGTTCAAACGTTGTCATGGCACGTTTACCAAATAAAGATGAATATTTACCTGTCCAAAGATACCATACTAAATCTGTAGATATGTCTTCGGTAGATTCTTTATGGTCGAAAGCTCTTCTTACATGGTATTCAAAAACATCGAGTAGATCACGACCACTTAAACGTTCACCTTCAATTTCAAATGATTCCATTTCTCCATTTTCATTGACGGGAATACAACCGTGAATTAAAAGGTTGCCATTATATGGTAGATATAATTTTCCTTTTCGCATAAGGAATGACATATGACGTCTTAATTTTTCAGATTGTTGGAATGAAAGTAATAGCTTATCCATGACTTCTTTTTCCTCTGCTAGTAATTCAGCGGGATTATTAGGGTCTACAGTTTGGAAACAAGTATCTTTAAGCGGATATGTTTTACCATATATAGTGATTTCATTGTTATCATAATCTATTTTTTCTAAAACTAAACGTTCTTCCATCTCAAAAGAAGGACGACGCTTAATAATAGGCATTTCAAGTTTAAATTGAATCATCGCAATTGCTTGATGAATTTTTGTGATTTGACTTTCTTCGCGCTTTGTAAGACTGACGTCTTTATCTGGTCGTTTCTTAGGTTTAAACGCTGGGTTTTCAGCATCGTAATACTTTTCAGCAAGCGTAAGTAAAGGACGTAGATTGATGCCATATGCATCTTCGATAATATCTAAATTATCATAACGTGCACAGATTCGTAGTAGGTTCGCAAGACATACTTTGGAACCAGCATAGGCGCCAATCCATAATACATCATGATTTCCCCATTGGATATCTACAGAATGATAATTTATTAATGTATCCATAATTTTATCAGGTTTAGGACCACGGTCATAGATATCGCCCACGACATGAAGATGGTCTACGACAAGACGTTGTACAGTATAGGAAAGGCCAATGATTAAATCATCTGATTGCTCTAATTCAATAATTTGGTTGACTAGTGTTTCATAATAAGGCTTTTTATTATGAAATTCATTGCTCTTATAAAGTAACTCTTCAATAATATAAACGTATTGTTCAGGTAATGCTTTGCGCAATTTTGAACGAGTATATTTTGATGAGCAATATTTAATTAAATCAATTAATTGTTCAATGGTTGTAATATACCAAATATTTAATGTTCCGATAGAATCGAAATTATTTTTAACTAATTTTAGTTTTTCTTCCGGATAGTATACTAATGCTGCTAAGTCATTGATTTCTTGCTGGGATAATTTATCTTTGAAGATATCATTAATTTTAGCACGCACATTTCCAGATCCGTTTCTTAAAACATGTTGGAAAGATTCGTATTCACCATGAAGGTCACTGACAAAATGTTCAGTCCCTTTAGGTAATTCTAAGATTGACTCTAAGTTAATAATTTCAGTAGCAAGTTTTTCTGCACTGTCAAATTTTTGTGAGAGTAAATCTAGATACTTTTCTTTCATTTCACTTTCTGTAATATGGGTCATGCATAGTCACCTCTAATTATATTTTCCGACCTAACGATACGATTATTTATAATAATGCGCTTACATAGATTATCTTGAAAAACCAATTAATTTTCAATAATTGCGTATCATAAAATTAAAATTAATAAAAAAGCTAAGTTAACCGTTAAGAAACGGAAAACTTAGCACAACATTTATTTAACACTGCGACGACGTTTCATTAAATAACGTATGACAAAATATATGACTGCAATAATAATAATGATATACATAATACGTGAATATGTATGAATACCATTCATCAAAGCGTCAAAACTGTCACTGAGCAAACGACCGAGCAGTATTAAAGCAAAATTCCAAATTGTAGTACCTATTAAAGATAAAGTTGTAAATTGTATAACGTTCATTCGATTAATGCCAGCAGGTATTGTAATTAATACTCGAAGTACCGGGACAAAACGACATAAAAATACAGCCCATGCACCATACTTTTTAAACCAATCATTTGCCCGTTTCAAATCTTTACTTTTTAACTTCATCCACTTACCATGTCGATCAACGAAACGATATAATTTCTCTTCTGAGATAAGTCTACAAATATAATACAAAATGAGTAAACCAATGAATGAAGCAATTGTTGCTATGATTAATAATGTCCAAATAGATAAGTGTGATTTCACAGATAATAAGCCTGCAAAAGTTAAAATAATCTCAGATGGAACGACAGGTAATACGTTCTCTAATAAGATTAAAATAAATATCGCTGTATAACCCCACTTACTAATAAAATCAGTGATAATTTGTTCCATACAACGTTAGTTTCTCCTTTTAAATTAATCGAGTTGTCGTAAACTTGATGTTAAGTATAAGTTATTTTAACAAGAAACAGGTTGAAAGGGTAACAATCTTACTTTAATTAGCGTATGGATTTTAACAACGTATTGTATAGATGATGTGCTTCTTCATCATTGTGTATACCATATGCATTCATACGACCATCTTTAAACAAGGTGAATTCATAAGTTTGATATTGAATTAATTTGGCAAAGGAAGTAGATTTCACCATATTTCCAGGGAAATGGGCAGCGTGTTTAAAAGCTTTAGGTGGGAATCTAAATAAATAAGCATTCCCACACAAGTCCTCAATGGTACGTTCTTGTTGGCTTTCTAGTAACGTATATTCATGTTTTTCACACACTGGGCAATCTTCATTTTTGAGTGCATCTACATTCATTGACTTATAATTAATATTAAATGCATCGATAGTGATTAATTGCTTAGAAAATCCTTTTCCTGAAAGATAACGTACGGCCTCTGCTACTTCATAGCTTGCAATCATTGATATAACAGGGGGAAGTACGCCATTAATAGCGCAACTTTCCCCTGTGTCAGGAATTGTTTGCAATAAACATTTTAGACATGGTCCTTGGTAATCTATTCCATATACTGATCCTTTACTACCAACAGCTGCACCATAAACCCATGGGATTTGATGCTTGTGACAAACCTCATTAATCAGGTATCGTATTTTGAAGTTATCCATGCCATCAATGATGATGTCTGGTTCGACATTTTTTATCAAATTTTCGATATTTGATGAAGTAACTTCTAAATCATAAGTTGTTAGATTGACATTTGTATTAATTTGATTAACCTTATGCTTGATTGCTTCTACTTTGGATATTAAAGTATGTGCGTCTTCTTCATCGAAGAGTGTTTGTCGATGTAAATTTGAAATTTCAACAATATCCATATCGACAATTGCAATATGATGAGCCCCCATGCGTGCGAGTTGATCTACAATATGGCTTCCTAAAGCACCAGCACCAAAAATAAGTATTTGAGAGGTAGATAGCTTTTGCTGTCCCTCTTCTCCAAATGGTGCAAAGCGTGTTTGACGTTCATAACGCGACATTTTACAAGAACCCTAAACCTTCTGATGGACTAGATGCTTGTGCAGTATACTTAACAGGAATGCGTCCAGCTTCATATGAAAGTCTGCCGGCATTTATACCTAATTTCATTGCTTCAGCCATTTTCACAGGATCTTTTGCTGCTGAAATGGCTGTGTTGAGTAAAATACCATCTGCGCCAAGCTCCATGGCATGACACGCATCTTTAGGGGAACCAATACCAGCATCTACGATGACAGGGACACTAGCATTTTCGATAATATAACTTAAATTTAATGGGTTATTAATACCTCTACCTGTGCCAATAGGAGATGCAAGTGGCATGACTGCGTGTACACCCAATTTTTCCAAACGTTGAGCTAAAACTAAATCATTAGAGATGTAAGGACAAACAATGTAGCCCTTTTCTAACAATACTTTGCATGCCTCGTATGTTTCGAATGGGTCAGGTAATAATGTTTCGTCATCGCCAATGACTTCGACTTTAATCATGTCACATACACCTGCGTGACTAGCAATTTCAGCAATTCTGATAGCTTCTTGAGCTGTTTTGGCACCTGCAGTATTTGGAAAAGTGATAAAATCTTTTAAATTAACGTTTGCAAGTGGGTTAGGTAGGTTACGATCATATAAATTCATCCGTCTTACTGCAAATGTAAGTACATTTGTTTCAGATGCCTCAATTGCTTTTGATTGAACCTCTTCATTTTCAAATTTTCCAGTACCTAAAAGTAAACGAGATTGTAATTCTAAATTTCCTATTTTAAACATATTAACCGCCTCCAACAATTTCTAGTAATTCTAATCTGTCGTCTTCTCTTACAGTATATTCTTCATATTTGTCTTGCTTGATAAGTTCTTTGTTTAGTTCAACAATCACTCGTTTTGGGTCTAACTCAAGTGAATGTAAAACCTCTTGTATCGATTGATCCTGATCGAAAGTGAAGAGGTCGCCATTAATGATACACTTCATGATTATTCCTCCTTGTAACTGTAAAACTTGAATAACGTGATGGTTTAATACCAGAAAGTAGCCAATTGGCAATGTCACGACCGATAATAGGTGACAATAATATTCCGTTTCGATAATGACCACTTATCACGTATAAGCCATCATCAATTTGATCCATGACTGGCATTTCTTTTTCTGTGTATGGTCTTACTCCTGACCATTTCTTCAGTATATGACTGTCTTTTAGTTGAGGTACACGATGATATGCATGGTGAAGAAGCCAATCCATACCTTCATCTGTAGTACCGACAGAATAATTATTAAATTCACTCGTCGCACCAATTAAAAAACGATTGGGTTGTTTTGGAACGATGTAACAACCATTAGTCATAAATAATGTTTCAGTAAGTGCAAGATCGTTATTTTCTAATAAGATGACTTCTCCTTTAACGCCAATCACTTGTCGTTGTAAATGATATTGTGTTAATAATTGTGAAGACCATGCGCCACCTGCAACGATAACTTTGTGCGCTTCAATTGTTGAAGATTGATTGGTTTTCACTGAATAATAGCCATTATGCCGTTCTATTGAAGTGACCTCTGTAGACGCATAACGCTTAATCTCTCTTAACTTCAATGATTCTAATAATGCCAGTGTGTAATGATGTGCATTAATTTGACCATCATGCGGTATATGAATGGCCGCGTATGAAGGTTTAACTTCACCATGTGTAAGTTGTAGCAAGTCATCATCTGATAATTGTTTGACACTACGGTCTTGACTATTCAGAAATTGATATTGTCGTCTTATAGATGAGATATCATCGTGTTCATTAGCAATTTTGATAAGTCCTGAATTTTTAAATTGAATGTCTATGCCTGTTTCATCTAATAATGATTTACTTAATTGTGGAAACATAGCACGAGATTCGATGGCTAATTGAAACAAGTCACTATCCTTTGTAAATTCATTTTGTGCGCCAAGCATACCTCCAGCTTTATATGACGCATGCTTTCCAGGTACATCTCTATCTATGACTGCAACATCTAAGTGTGTTGCACTGAGGTGTCTTGCAATTGACATACCAATAACTCCTGAACCAATGATTAGTACATCATGCATGAGTAGACCACTCCTTTCTTAATTGTTTAATTTCTTCTAGTGAAGCATTGTTAAAATATGATATGGCACATATACCTTTAAATCCAGGTGGCATCTTTTGAATCGAATGTTCATTGATACCACCAATAGCATAAATAGGGATAGGAACATCTAATGCTTGTTGAATGGTCTTTTTAGAACGTGGTGGCGTATCTGGATGTGAAGCGGTCGGAAAAATGTGCCCCAAAAAGACATAATCTAAATTATTTTCATAACATCGTTTTACTGTTTCAACGTCATGTGTAGACATACTTACATAAATATCAGGATGTGCTGCTTTATATGCGAAAGCAGTTGTATCATTACTCTTAAAATGAATACGTTTAAGATTTAATTCCTCTAATAGTGTCGTATCACTGTGAATAATTATTTTATCTTTACTAAAACCCAATTGAAGTAAAGATTGAATCATGTCCTTGTTTTCTTCGTTATTCATGGAAGTGCGAAATAACAAGCCATCAATAGCTTCTTCGATATGTTTATAATGCTGTAAATCGTCCCTAGTCAGTTGTTTATGATGTGTAATCGCAATAAATATAAATATCCCCCCAATTTCTACAATAAAAAAACGCTATTTCCCTTAAATTGGGAAATAGCGTTGAGCTTTAGTATGACTTCATAAAATTGAGCGTCGCCACTTCCCTACGCCAGTATGAACTGGATCAGGTTCCAGGAATTATAAAGTCAGTTCTTTACTCTCAGCCTTAAACAAAGGCACTTCCAGTGGTTAAATATGAAATTAATTTACAAGATATTAAATGTTTCGTTTACAATATTTTACTACCTTTAATAAAAGACTTCAAATTTCTTTACAATTTCTATTAAGTAATTTGTAGATATCGTATTCATTTAAAAGTTATTATCATCATTTGCGAATCATTTTTAAACTTTAATTTGCCAAGTACATATTTAGAAACCATCTTTAAAAATCAATAACTAATGATTGCTAGTATATTGTGAGAATAGGGTGTAAGGGGCGCGGTAAAAGATATAAAGGTGTAAGATGCATCTAAAATACACAAAAAATTTTAAAAAGTTCAAAAAAAATTCACAAAAAGTATTGTAACCGTTTACACTACGTGCTATATTAATAAAAAATTGTAGCGCTACAACTTAATAGTTGTTTTAAAAATTGAAGTTAAAACAGTCACCAGAGGGGATTTCTGAAACATAACGACATCATAATAAGAAACAACAGAATACAAATGGAAGTAGGAAACAAATATGAAAGAAAAACGTAGTAATGTTCGTTGGTATTTTGCAATAGGGTTCTTCTTTATTGGGGTTATTGCTTACATGGATCGATCTAACATATCTTATATTGCAGTACCGATGATGAAAGATTTGGGGTTAACTAAGACACAATTTGGTTTATTAGCATCATTTTTCTCCCTAGGATATGCATTAATGCAAGTACCTTCGGGAATGTTAGCAGAGAAGTTTGGACCACGTAAAATGATTACTGTCGCTTTAGTTTGGTGGAGTGCATTTACTATCTTAACAGGGATGATTAAACACCATGGTTTACTTTACTTTATTAGATTCTTATTTGGTGTTGGTGAAGCGCCAATGTATCCATCCAATGCGGTTTTTAACTCTTTTTGGTTCGCTAAAAATGAAAAAGGTCGTGCATCTAGTGCGTTGTTAGCAGGTTCTTATTTTGGTCCAGTTTTAGCACCTATCATCACGATAGCCATTGTCAACGCTTTTAACTGGCAAGCCGTTTTCTACATTTTCGGGGTTGTAGGAATTTTAATGGCAGTTCTTTGGGCAATTATTGCTAAAGACTTACCAGAACAACATAAAATGGTAAACGATGCCGAGAAAAGATTTATTACTCAAAATCGTGATATTGTCGCGACTGAGAAATCTTTACCACCGTGGAAACGTTTTTTAAGTCATTTCAGTTTTTACGCAATCGCATTGCAATACTTTGTAGTTCAGTTTGTTATCGCGTTGTTCCTAATATGGTTACCAACATATTTAACTGAACAATATCATGTGAATTTCAAAGAAATGACTATCAGTGCATTACCTTGGTTATTTATGTTCTTCTTAATTTTATTTGCTGGAGCTATTTCAGACAAGATTTTGAATACAGGTCAATCACGTTTTGTTGCACGTGGCGTAATTGCCATTGCGGGATTTGTGGTATTCTCAATTTCAATTTTCTTAGCAGTACATACAGACAACTTATATGTAACCATTTTCTGGTTATCACTTTGTTTAGGTGGCGTAGGTATTTCTATGGGAATGAGTTGGGCTGCAGCCACTGACTTAGGTCGTAATTTCTCTGGAACTGTGTCAGGTTGGATGAACTTATGGGGAAATGTTGGCGCACTTATTAGTCCTTTACTTGCAGGAATTGTTGTAGATCATTTAGGATGGTCAATGACATTACAACTCTTAATTGTTCCGGCTATTATAGCAGCAATTCTATGGTTCTTCGTTAAACCAGATAAACCTCTTGTTGTTAGTGAAGAACACGTTAATAAATAATATTTTTTGAAACACATGCAATGACATTCATATCATTGCGTGTGTTTATTCTTTTATTATGTGGTATAGAACATGGAAGCGATAAGCGAATTGTTTTTTTAATCAGTTATAAACTGCTAAACTTATAATTAATATGTATAGGAGTTGACTAAAATGATTATTATTAACGCAAAATTAAAAATCGATGGTAATAAACGCGAAGATTATTTAAAACTTATGAATGAATTAGTCATAAATTCTAGAAAAGAAGAAGGTAATTTATTCTATCATCATTACGAAGATGTAACTGAGGAAAATGTCTTTGTCGTAGTTGAAAACTATAAAGACGAACAAGCGGTTCAAGCACACAATCAATCAGATCACTTTAAAGTTTTTAGTGATAATATTAGTCAATATTTAATTGAAGAACCTCAAATTGATGTAAGTCAACCTATTCAATTATAATCACAATCTGTACTTACTCTAAAGTGACAATGTGATAAAATAATAACTAAATATCATAATTCTCAACAATGTTGATGAAGGACAGAACAATAAATGTATGAAGTATATGTTCTGTCCTTTTTTAATTGAATTTGTGGGATGTTAGAGAAAGGAAGATTGGGATGCAACAAATCATTAACTCTTTGATACACTTCGACCGTTCAAAAATTGATATAGCTAAAGGAATACGACAAGGATTTTTAATGATACTACCAGCATTGATAGGTTACTTATTAGGATTCCCTATGTTTGGTATTTTAATATCAACAGGTACGCTAGCACATGTCTACGTTTTTAGTGGATCACCGCAATCTATGTTAAAAACAGTCATCACATGTTCACTATCATTTACTATTTGCATGATTCTTGGCACCTTAACAGTGTCTCAGCCTATTTTATTTGGATTACTATTACTGATTGTTGTTACAATCCCATATTATACGTTTAATGCGCTAAAAATCGCTGGTCCATCATCGACATTCTTTTTAGTAACGTTTTGCTTATCTATAAACTTACCGATAGCCCCAGAAGAAGCGCTTTTACGTGGATCTGCAATTCTCATTGGTGGTATGTTGGCAACCATAACAGTAATTTTAACAATCATATTTGCTAAAGAGAAAGCAGAAGACAGAGCAATTCATGCGGATTTTAAAACATTACATAACTTGCTACATCATTTTGATGAGCCAGAGGATTTCAAAGCATATGCTCGAAATGCTGTTACAGAATTTAGAAATTCTGAAAAACTTTTAATTACTTCAACATCAGGTGGTAATGGAAAATTAAGTAAAAGGTTTCAGAAATTAATTTTATTACACACATCAGCACAAGGGATATATTCAGAATTACTAGAACTCAATGAAAATCATATTCGTCCATTACCAAATGACTTAGTTGAAATGATGGATCATATTATTAAAAGTGTTCAACAACCTAAACAATATCGACCGTGGTCAAAAGTTGTTGATGTGGCACCAGAATTTCAAAATTTAATGGATCATATTTTGAAAATAGATGAAATGATTCACGCAAACGATAATCAAATTAAATATGAAGCAGATATTCGCAAGCCTTTATATAGCAAGCGAATATATCAAAATCTAACTTTCGACTCAATTGTATTTAGAAATGCTTTGCAATATACAGTTATTATGGCAGTGGCTATATTTATTGCTCTAGCATTTAACATTCAAAAAGCGTATTGGGTGCCATTGTCAGCGCATACCATCATGTTAGGTAATGTGACAACGATTCGTACGTTAGACAGGTCAATTGCTAGAGGTATTGGAACAATAATAGGGACTATTGTTTTGTCGGGAATCTTGGCATTTCATATCGATCCTATTTTCGCTATTATCATTATGGGATTTTCAGCCATGATGACGGAAGCGTTTGTGGCATCTAACTATGCATTTGCAGTTATTTTTATTACGACACAGGTCATTATGCTCAATGGTCTAGCCTCTCAAAATTTAAATATTGAGATAGCATACACTCGAATTATTGACGTTCTAATAGGTATAGCTATTGCAGTTATTGGTATATTCATACTCGCGCGTAAAACTGCATCCTCAATGTTATCTGATGCTATTGCCGAATTGGTACGTAAAGAAGGTATTTTATTTCATTATTTATTTTCAAAAAATAAACAGGAAACGAATGAACGTGATAGGGTAGAAAGTTTAAATTTAAACGTCAAAATCAGTAATGTGACACAGATTTACAATTCAGCGAATGGTGAATTGTTTAGTAATAAAGAAGCGGTAAGGTATTACTATCCAAGTATATTTGCTCTAGAGGAAATAAGTTTTATGCTAGAGCGTGCCATGAATAATAAACACCGACAAACAATAAATGATGATTTAATGGGTGAATATTTAGTTGTATTTGAAAATATAGCTAAGCATTTCCAATTTCAAGCAGATTTAAATCTTAGAGACATGCAAGCATTACCTCAATACAATTACATCCGTGCTTCCCTTATGAATATACAACGTAATTGTGCTGAACAACGTCAGGCCATCACAAAAGATTAATTAGTACAGATGTCTCGTATTGTTTAATTAAACAAATTTAGTGGTAAGGTGTAGTAAATTATTGAGGAGGTAAGACGATGCCTTGGACGATGCAAGATTATCCTCAAAGTTGGAAAAACTTTGAAGAACTCGAACGGAAAAAAGCGATTGATATTGGTAATGCGATGCTCAAAGATGGCTATAAAGAATCTGATGTGATACCCATTGCTACAAATCAAGCTGAAAAATGGTATCAACATGCTTCAAAAGAAGAATTAGAGACGTTAAAAAACAAACATATCACGCAACATCAAGAAGATGAATCAGCTAATCCTAAACTTAACGAAGAAAATGTTCATGTATATTATGAAGATCAGTTATGGAAAGTAAAATCTACAGAGGCTAAACGAGCTTCAGATACATTTGATACAAAATCTGAAGCAGTTAACCGTGCACAACATATCGCAGAGAATAAAGGTACCAAAGTGATTGAGCATCGAAAAGATGAGTGATTTTAAACAAAGTAATGGCGATGAATTTATGTTGAAGTGATAACTTCATATAAACATTTGGTATTGTAATATAAAAGCTAATAAATATATGAAATTGACTTATCGATGATTAAAAGCATGAATGAATGTTACCTGAGACAATTATTGTTGTCTCAGTTTTTTTATCTATAAATGATATATGATACAACTGTAATATGACATAAAATTTCTATATTAAATTTTAATTCGCTATAATGGGTTTGAAAAGAAATCGGAGGTTGAGAAAGATGTATGTAGAGAGAAAGCCTGCACTTTATATCGAAGATTTACGAGACGAATTCAAAAATAGCTTAAAACATTTTAAAGATGATGATGAAGCATTTAATACATTAGTTGGATTTGTGGAACTGGACCACCTATATTCTTCAGCACTTAAAGAAATAAGTACAAAATTAAGTATTTTAGATGATAACTTTAACTATCAATATAAACACAATCCAATTCATCATATGGAACGACGAGTAAAAGAGATGCACAGTTTAGTTAAAAAGTTGAATCGTAAAGGATTTGAAGTAAGTGCACAAAGTGCTAAAGATAACATTATGGATATTGCTGGTATACGTGTCGTATGTAACTATTTAGATGATGTTTATGTCATTGAAAAAATGTTATTAAGACAAGAAGATGTTAAATTATTAAAACGTAAAGATTATATCACACATCCTAAAGAAAACGGCTATCGAAGTTTACATATCGTCGTATCTATTCCAGTATTTTTAGCAGATTCAGTAGAAGTAACACCAGTAGAAATACAAATTCGTACAATCGGCATGGATATGTGGGCAAGTTTAGAACACAAAATTCGTTATAAAAATGATACAGACACTGAAAAATATAAAGGATTATTAGAGCAATGTGCATCAGAAATTACAAATGTAGAAAGTAAAATGCAACAAATACATTCAGAAATTTCAAATCGAGAGAAGTAGCGTGAGTTTTTGTTTTAAATCATATAGGAGAAATTAAAAAACGGTAATTTTCTTGTTAATACAAAGAAAATTACCGTTTACTATATTATTTCATTTAAATTATGATTAATATTTTAATTCTAATCTTTATTTAGCTTGTTTTTATGTCTATATATGAATTGATTAATGATAAAATCTGCAATTATCATTAGTGAAATCATAATGAGTAAGCTCATTGTTACATCACTAGTGAAATGTGCACCAATACGAATTCTGCTCAATGCCATTAAAATGCTATAACATAATCCGATACTAAACACTATTTTTTGAGTGCGTAATTTTTTAAAGTAAAATGCGATAAACATTAGAAATGCACCATTTCCAGTATGTCCTGAAGGGAAGGAACTATGTCCAGTGTTTCCATTAATTGTGAGCCAGTGAGTGAAATGTCCAGCTTTGTCAGTGATTTCATATGGTCTAAAACGTCCCCACAAATGTTTCAAGCTATCAACAAGTTCTAATCCAATAAATAAAATCATAAAGCTAATAAGTGAAACTTTGAATAAATGATCAAGTTCTTGGTTATTTGTATGTTTTAACCAAAACTGATAACAAATAAAAGTGATAATTATAATGATAATCAAAGAAATAAAGAAACTCATTCCTAAAGATAAAGCATTTCCGGCGTTTCCTTCATTATTTGCCATACCCATTGGCTTATGATTTTTGATGTTTTCTGATGTAGATAACATATATTGAGCAGTTTCTGACACGAATTCATTGGTTTTTATCAACGTAAAGATAAAAGATAAAATCAAAGTTAACGTTTTTGCTAATTTATTTTTAAAAGTCTTAAAAATATAATAATTTAAAATTACAGTTGAAATAATTAATATGAGCGTAGGTGGAAATAAACCGTAGTTTTGAAATAAAGTACCGAAAATTGAATTCTGATTCATGAAATAATGTGAGATAGGTTGATCAATAAGTAGAGAAATTAAAAGAATGCTTATTAAGATACCTATAGTAATAAGTGATAATTTTTTTGAAATAACCATGAAATGCCTCCCTAGATGATGAAAATGTAAATGATGTTGTGTAAAACGTATTAATTATTTATCAGCAACGTTCGTTTCCTAGTATTAAGAATAGTAAGAAAATGTTAATTAAGTATGAGTATAATATTAATTTTTTATTAAGCGTTTTGGTGTGATTCAAATTGTTTAAACTTATTTAAATAGAAAGATCAGTTTTAAATATGTAGTAACATAAAGAGGACAGACATATGATTAGTATAATTATAAAAAATTAAATTATATGATATTATTATATTAATTAATGTATTAAGAATAAGAGGATGTATATGATTAAGCAAAATTTTACAACTAAAGTTTATCCACTTAAACAATTTGAGGGAGAATATAGTGAAGTTGCCTACGCAGGAGATAGCCAAGCTGATGATGTGATTGTATTTATTCATGGTGCACTCTTAACATATAAAATTATGACGATGTTCGAGCCTTACTTCAGAGATTACAAATTAATATTTATTAATAGTCCAAGTCGTGGTAAAAGTACAGATTTAGATCGTGACACACATACATTAGATGATTACGCTGCACGTATATATGATGTATTAACGCAAATTGTTAAGGAGCAACAGATAAAAGAACTGAGTATTGTTGGTTATTCAATGGGAGGAATGATTGCGACACGATTACTTAAGTATAATACATTACCAGTATCTCATCTTATTTATTTACATAGCGCAGCGAAAATTACTCCAGATGCGAGTATGTTAGCACGATTATTCACTAGTGAGAGTAAGCGAGCAGTGTTAAAAGATGAAATTAAGGCAGTAAAAAATCTTCCTCAATATATACTTGATAAAACGATTTATGCACAAAAGGAAAACGCACTTGATTTGGTACAATTTATTGCACCTATTAAAACTATAATTACGGATATGATTTACACGATTAATACAGATTATTTACCAGATATCGATGAGATTAAACAATTTCCGAAAATATTATTTATGTCTGGAAAAGAAGATCAAATTATTCCTTATACGGATTCTCAAGCTACGTTAGAAAAATTTAAGGCGTTAGGTGGAGAAACTAAAGAAGTTATTTATCCAGGAATTGGTCATATAGATTTCCCGAGTGTTTTAGAAACCCAATCGGATGGACAAACTGGCGTGGTAGATGAAATTAAAGCGTGGATTTCCAAAAAATAAGACGTCCGGACGTCTAGAAATGAATAAAGTTATTGATAATGACGTAACGTTATCGAGTATGCTTTGACTAGGAGGTGAGATGTCTATGTCGATTTATACTTCAGGAGATATAGCTCATAAATGCCATGTGTCAACACGCACTATTCAGTACTACGATAAACAAGAAATCTTATCGCCAAATTATACTTCTGAAACTAACAGACGCTTTTACACTGATAAGGAAGTGGAGAAACTTGAACTGATTTTATTTCTTAAGGAAATAGGTTGCACAATTAAAGAAATTAAAGTGTTATTACAAGAAGACTCATCAATGAAGACGCTTTACACTCTTCTTCAAATCAAAAAGCATGAGATACAACAGTCAATAACAGTTAAAGAAAACAAGGTACGTAAAATAGAGCAAATTCAGCGCTATGTTCATCAAAATTCAATATCTCCAATTTATTATTTACAAGATATAGCTACTTATATGGAAGAATCTCATAGACGCAAATATGTTAGAAAGAAATTATGGTTAAGTATAGCTCTGATTGGTTCATTACAATATGGTGGTTTGATCACTTCAATTGTAACTAAAAGGAAAAAGCCTTTTTTGTCGATGATGCCTGTTGTAGCTATGTATTCACTTTGGTTAACAAAAAAGTATAAAAAGAATGTTTCATATGTCTGTCCTAATTGCCACCATGTGTTTAATCCTAGTGTCATTAAATTTGTAACAGCATCACATACACCTTAAACTAGAAAGCTTCAATGTCCTGATTGTCACGAAATACATTATTGTGTAGAAATTGCTAAGCAATGAATGCAATTTGGATATATTAATAAAAATTCATTTATGCTACATGACGCAAAGCATAAAAATAGCCTGAGACGAATAGTCTTAGGCTATTTTTATATATAGCACACGACTGAATAGGACATATGCGCATCGTAATCAATGATTGAGCACACTTAGGATATTAGTCGATTTGTTCTTGACCACGTTTATTCCAAGTTAAAATGAAACATAACATAGCGAGTATGCTGATGACTGTTAATAACACAAAGCCAATATGCCATCCAAAATGTTGAACTACAAACCCTAATACAATATTAGCCATAACTGCACCGAACAAGTATCCAAATAGACCAGTTAGACCAGCCGCAGTGCCAGCTGCTTTTTTAGGAACATAATCTAACGCTTGTAAACCAATTAACATGACTGGACCATAAATTAGGAAACCAATACCAATTAATGAAAGATTATCTAACCATGCGTGACCTGGTGGATTTAACCAATATATAAGGATAAAGATTGTTACGCCTAACATAAAGAAGAAGCCTGCTGGACCACGACGACCTTTAAATAGTTTGTCAGATAGATAACCACAAAGTAGTGTGCCAGGAATTCCTGCCCATTCGTATAAGAAGTAAGCCCAACCAGAAGCACTTAAATCAAAATGCTTTTCCTCACTTAAGTATGTCGGTGCCCAGTCCAAAACACCATAACGCACAAAATAAACGAAAATGTTTGTAAAAGCAATCGCCCATACCCATTTGTTATTAAGTACATATTTAAACAATATTTCTTTCGTAGTTAATTCTGTTTCAATTGTTTGTTTAGTTGAAGTGGCATAATCATTTTTATACTGCTCAATTGGTGGTAACCCCTGAGATTGTGGTGTATCTCTAATAAGTATGTAAGAAAAGATGGCAATAACGATAGCCAATAGTGCAGGGTATATAAAGACGCCTTCAAACCCTTTTAAATAACCGAAGTTGTATAATGCAGTCATGGAAATACCCCACGTAGCAATAGGTGCCATTAAACCTCCGCCTACATTATGTGCTACATTCCATATTGACGTTTTGCTTCCGCGTTCGCTGACACTAAACCAATGAACTAACACACGTCAAGATGGTGGCCAACCCATTCCTTGGAACCAACCAACTAAAAACAGCATGATAAACATTATAGTTATGCTTGAAGTAAAGAATGGAATAAATCCTAATAATAAGTTAATAATTGCTGTCAATACTAAACCTAAAGTTAAGAACATTCGAGCATTACTTCGATCGCTGACAGTTCCCATTACAAATTTACTAAAGCCATATGCGATAGATACTGCAGATAATGCAATACCTAATTCCCCTTTACTAAAGCCTTGCTCAATTAATGAAGGCATTGCTAAAGAGAAGTTCTTTCTTAATAAATAGTAACCAGCATAACCGATAAATATTCCTAAAAAGACTTGAAAGCGTAGTCTTTTATACGTATCATCTATTTTTTCTGATGGCAATGATTTGATATGTCTAGCTGGTTTTAAGAAATTAAACATGTTATAACCTCCTAATCGTATGATGATGTATAAAACTGAAAAATAATTACGAGTAAATTTTAAGTATCCAAGTAAGCGTTGTCAATATAATTATATTTTTTTATGAAATATAAAATATATAATTGAATAATAAGAAACAAGCAATAAGTAAGTATGGTTTAAGTGTATTTTACATTATTTTATAAATTGTATTGAGAGGAAGGAAAGTGAACGAATCAAAGATGGATGTAAATAATTCTAAGAAATATTTTGTTGAATTGTGTTTAAAATGTCAAAACACCTAAAAGAAAGCGCTTGCAAAACAAAAATTTGAATATTAACATACTTGTATACAAGTAGAGGGACATTGAATTGAGGTGGATAGAACGTGACGTATGGTTATCCGAAAAAGTGGAAGGAAAACATGACTTCAGGACAAGTAATAGCTGCTGAGTTACGTTTAGGAATAGTGAATGGCGAAATTGAATCCCATATACAACTAAGTGAAAATCAAGTTGCACAACAATTTAATGTGAGTCGTTCACCAGTCAGAGATGCATTTAAGTTACTTCAAACAGATCAACTGATTCAATTAGAACGTATGGGCGCACAGGTTCTTCCTTTTGGTGATCAAGAGAAAAAGGAAATGTATGATTTGCGCTTGATGCTCGAATCATTCGCCTTTTCAAAATTAAGTGGAACAGATACACAATATATTGTTAAGGAAATGAAAAAGCAATTAGAAATGATGAAGGTTGCAGTCCAATTTGAGGATGCTGAAGCATTTACACAACATGATTTTGAGTTTCACGAGGTGATGATTCAAGCAACAAATCATCAGTATCTTAAAGTGTTTTGGAATCACCTTAAACCTGTTATGGAATCACTCATACTCATTTCAATGAGACAAAGAATGGCAAATGACCCTAAAGATTTCGATAGAATTCATAGTAATCATCAAGTTTTTATAGATGCTGTTGAGAACGATGATGCCTCCATATTGAGAAAAGCATTCCATTTAAATTTTGATGATGTAGGAGAAAATATTGAAGCTTTCTGGTTACGTTAATTTATAGAAAAGAGGGATGAATATGAAATATATGATTGGTGTAGATATGGGGACAACGAGTACGAAGGCTGTGCTATATGATGAAAAAGGCAAGTTTATAATGAAACATAATATTGGCTATGACTTACATACACCAAACGTAGATGTGTCGGAAGAAAATCCTGATGAAATATTTGATGCTGTGCTTATGACGGTTAAATATATTGTAAGAGAATCTGGCATCGCAAAAGAAGATATTAAATTTATTTCCTTGAGTACGCAAATGCATAGTTTGATTGCTATGAACGCGGATAATCAACGTTTAACTGAAAATATCACTTGGGCTGACAATCGAGCGAATGATTATGCTGATTTAATAGAAAAATCATATGGCGGTTTTGAATTGTATCAACGAACGGGTACACCGATTCATCCTATGTCACCATTATCTAAAATCTTTTGGATGAGACATGAGGAACCGGAAATATTTAAACAAACAGCTATGTTTGCAGATTTAAAAACATACGTACTGTTTCAATTATATGAGCGATTCGTCATTGATTATTCTTTAGGATCAGCTACAGGTATGATGAACTTAGAACAATTAGATTGGGATCATAAAGCTTTAGAATTGTTAGGTATTGAAAAAAATCAATTACCACAACTTGTTCCAACCACACATATTTTAACTGGAATGAAAAAACGCTACGCAACGTTGATGGGTGTTGATGAGCAAACGCCTGTGATTGTCGGAGCGAGCGATGGCGTATTATCTAACTTAGGTGTAAATAGCTATCAAAAAGGTGAAGTTGCTGTAACTATTGGCACATCGGGCGCAATTCGTACGGTAATTAATCAGCCAAAAACAGACGAGAAGGGGCGTATTTTCTGTTATATTCTCGATAAAGATCAATATGTGATTGGCGGTCCCGTCAATAATGGTGGTGTCGTTTTGAGATGGTTACGAGATGAAATTTTAGCGAGTGAAGTTGAAACGGCTAAAAGGTTGGGGGTCGATCCTTATGATGTGTTAACTCAGATTGCCAGCAGAGTAAAACCAGGTGCAGAAGGATTGATTTTTCATCCCTATTTAGCTGGAGAGCGCGCACCATTGTGGAATGCTGACGCAAGGGGTTCATTCTTCGGATTGACATTATCTCACAAGAAAGAGCATATGATCCGTGCAGCATTGGAAGGTGTACTGTATAACTTATATACGGTTTATCTTGCATTAATTGAAGTGATGAATGAAACACCGACAACAATTAAAGCGACGGGTGGTTTTGCTAAAAGTGAAATTTGGCGACAAATGATGGCAGATATTTTTGATACAGACTTAATCGTACCTGAAAGCTACGAAAGTTCATGTCTAGGTGCATGTGTACTTGGAATGAAAGCTCTAGGAGAAATAGATGATTTTTCAGTCATTAAAGATATGGTTGGTACAACACATGCCCATGAACCTAACCAAGAAACAGTTGCCATCTACCAACAACTTGTCACCATTTTTATTAACATTAGTCGTTCTATGACTGAGAACTACAATGATATTGCGAATTTCCAACGAGAACATTTAAATGATTAATTGATTATATATTATATGAATAATAAACAAGAGAAAGAAGGGGAATGCGATGTTTGGAGAGATTTGGCCACTCATCAGTGTTGTATTAGGAATTATTATCTTATTAACATTAATTATTGGATTGAAACTTAATACATTTATTTCATTAATCATTACTTCAATGATAACTGCGTTATTATTAGGTATGCCACTTAACAAAATTATGGAAACCATTGAAAATGGTATGGGTAGTACGCTAGGTCACATTGCTTTAATCTTTGGCTTAGGTGCGATATTAGGTAAATTATTAGCCGATGGCGGTGGCGCAACACGTATTGCTGATACACTTATTGCAAAGTTTGGTCAGAAACATGTTCAATGGGCTTGATAGCAGCATTTATCGTTGGTATTGCGCTATTTTTTGAAGTAGGTCTTGTACTATTAATCCCACTCGTATTTACAGTAGCTAAACGCGCAAATGTATCAATATTAAAGTTGGGACTACCAATGGTCACAGCGTTATCCGTTACACACGGATTCTTACCACCGCATCCTGGACCCGTTGTCATCGCTAAAGAGCTTAAAGCGAATATTGGTGAAGTTTTGTTATATGGTATGATTATTGCTATTCCTATAACACTTATTTCAGGTCCACTCTTTAATCGATTTGCGCAAAAGATGGTTCCAACAGCGTATACGAGAGAAGGGGATATTTCTTCTTTAGGTACTCAAAAGGAATTTAAAGAAGAAGAGATGCCAGGTTTCGGAATAAGTTTATTAACTGCTATGTTACCTATTATTCTTATGTTGATTTCTACAATTGTGCAACTGATTACAGGACACGAAGAAGCAACAAATGTATTCGAACAAATTGTTTATTTCATAGGAACTGCTGGTACTGCAATGCTTATCGCAGTGATATTTGCAATCTTTACGATGGGAACGAAGCAACAACGAAAAATGGAAGACATTATGAAATCAGTTACGCAAGCTATTTATCCAATCGGCATGATGTTACTCATCATCGGTGGTGGTGGTACATTTAAACAAGTATTCATCGATGGTGGCGTAGGTGATACAATCGCTAAGATGTTTGAAGGAACAAGCATGTCACCCATTTTATTAGCATGGATTGTAGCTGCAGTCTTAAGGGTTTCATTAGGATCAGCTACAGTTGCTGCCGTATCAACAACAGGCATTGTGTTACCACTTTTAGAACATTCAGATGTTAATGTAGCTTTGGTCGTTCTTGCAATAGGTGCAGGTAGCGTAATTCTCTCTCACGTCAATGATGCAGGATTCTGGATGTTTAAAGAATATTTTGGGCTGACAGTTAAAGAAACATTTTTAACATGGTCGTTATTAGAGACAATTATTTCAGTATCAGGTATTTTATTTATTTTATTTATCAGTTTATTTGTATAGAGAAAAATTTCCTGCCGCTCTCATTTTAAAAATATAGCGAGTGTTTTTCAGTGGATGTCTGTCACCGATATATTTAAAATAAAGTTAATTTCTTTTCGAGTATTTTTAATTTCTAACTCAATTCTTGATTAAGTTAATGTTAATATTGAAAAAGATTGTGGTGAAAAAACACTACTATGAAAGCATTTTAAATAGTGATACACTTTATTAAGAGTTTAATTACGTAAATAGGTAAAGGAGTTTATAGATTGAAAAAGATAAAAAAAGCAATAATTCCTGCCGCTGGTTTAGGTACTCGTTTTTTACCAGCAACTAAGGCGATGCCAAAAGAAATGTTACCAATATTAGATAAACCAACAATCCAATATATTGTAGAAGAAGCCTCTAAAGCAGGGATTGAAGATATTATTATAGTGACTGGCAAGCATAAACGTGCAATTGAAGATCACTTTGATAATCAAAAAGAATTAGAAATGGTTCTTGAAAATAAAGGAAAAGCAGACCTGCTTGAAAAAGTACAATATTCAACAGATTTAGCTAATATTTTTTACGTACGACAAAAAGAACAAAAAGGGCTAGGACATGCAATTCATACTGCAAAACAGTTTATCGGTAACGAACCATTTGCAGTGTTATTAGGAGATGACATTGTAGAATCTGATACACCAGCTATTAAACAATTAATGGACGTTTATGAAGAAACAGGCCATTCAGTGATAGGTGTTCAAGAAGTGCCAGAATCTGATACACATCGTTATGGTGTGATTGATCCTTCTGCTAAAGAGGGAAGTCGATATGAAGTACGTCAATTTGTAGAAAAGCCGAAACAAGGTACTGCCCCGTCTAATTTAGCAATCATGGGTCGTTATGTATTAACACCAGAAATTTTTGATTATCTTGAAACACAAGAAAAAGGTGCTGGAAATGAAATTCAATTAACTGATGCGATTGAACGAATGAATAGCAAACAACAAGTGTATGCATATGATTTTGAGGGTAATCGTTATGATGTTGGAGAAAAATTAGGATTTGTTAAAACAACGATTGAATATGCTTTAAAAGATCCAGAAATGAGTCAAGACTTAAAAGCATTCATTAAGCAATTAGATATTTAAATTCAATCAAAAATGCCTGAGACAAAATAGTTGTCCCAGGCATTTTACGTATTTATAGTGGATGATTGGATTGAGTATTCACTGTCATCAAATTTTGATTATTAGAAAGAATAGTACCCAATATCGAGAGTTCAACCTAGAGATTCTACTAACCATGTTAACTCTATTTCGATATTAAGATTTCAAAGAGAATACATTTCTACCTTTTTCTACTTAAGAGTTAAATATAGCATCGTTCATTTTTTGTGCAACTACGTCAAAATGGTCACAAGAAAGTGATACATAAAGTTTAATTTTAGGCTCTGTACCAGAAGGACGCAAAGCAATAAATCCTTCATTAAAGTATATCTTTATTACATTCGCTTTAGGTAAAGTTATATCACTGACTTCATCATTTTGTAAGTCAGTCTTTTTACCTGTTTCAAAATCTTCGATTGCAATGACTTTAAGACCGCACATTTCCGTAGGTGTTTCACTTCTGAATTGAGTCATAATATTTTCGATTTTTGCCTTGCCTTGAGTACCTTCAAATGTATGTGAGAAGAGCTTGTCATTAAAGTTACCGACATTTCGAGTAATGTCTTCTAATTCATCTTTAAGCATGCGTCCTTCATTTTTTAATTCAGCTGCATACTTAATCATTAATGGCACGATTTGAATCGCATCTTTATCTCTTACAAAAGGACGAGCTAAGAAGCCATAGCTTTCCTCGTAGCCAAAAAGAAAGTTTTGTTCAGGAGACAGATGTCTTATTTCAGCTGCGATATATTTAAAACCTGTCAAAACTTCTTTGAAATTAACATTATGATATTGAGCAAGAGATTTAGCTAAGCCACCACTTACAATTGATTGGAACATGATTCTGTTAGGCAATCCTTCTGTTTGTTTGATGCGATAATTTAACAAAAGTGCACCAATCTGATTTCCGTTGTAATAGTAGATGTTACCTTCAGCATCACGTTCAACTATTCCTAAGCGGTCTGCATCGGGATCTGTGCCAATAAGTAAATCAGCATCAATATGATTAGCAAGTTCTATCGATTGATCAAACGCTTTATGATCCTCTGGATTTGCACTGGCTACAGAGCTGAAATCTGAATCAGGTTCACATTGTGATGCAACTAACTCAAATTGATTAAAGTTAAGAGAAGATAAAATGTCAGGTACAATTGGCACACTCGTACCATGCAAGCTTGTAAAGACAACTTTTAAATCGGACTGTGGAATCGTTCCAACTAAGTCTTGTACGTTTTTGAAATAATCTTCTCTGACTTCACTCGGGACTGAATGAATTAATGATTGTTGTTCAGTAGTTAAACTAGGTACATTAATATGAAGTGGATGACCTAATTTATCGATATATGTGCTTAATTGTGCGGAAGCGTCGGTTGATAATTGAGCACCATCTTCTCCATATACTTTGATTCCATTGTAATCTTTAGGATTATGGCTAGCAGTAATCATAACACCCGCATCAGCTTGTAAGTATCTGACTGCAAATGATAAATCAGGTGTTGTTCTGTATGTATCAGCAAGATAAACTTTAATATCATGACTTGTTAGAATATTAGCGATAATTTGAGCAAATTCAGGTGATAAGTGTCTTGTGTCATAATGTATGACGACGACAGGATGCGCGATACTTGATGTTAAATAATGGGCAAAGCCTAACGCTACTTTAGATACTGTGAACTTATTTAATCGGCCTTCACCTAAACCGAATTTCCCTCTAATACCAGCCGTACCAAAAGACAGTGTAGTATTAAGTCCTTCTTGTTGCTCTTCGGAAGTTTGATTATTATAAAAATCTTTGACTAAACTTTCGTCTAATACATCTATCCAATTATTTTTCATATTTACAAATTCCTCTTTATTAAAATTAAAATATACATTATACTATATTTTTAGTTTACGTTTATTTTCGAAAACATAAAAAGTTCTTAACTTATTTTAAAACAACATATAAAATACTTCTTAAATCACATTATAAAATTTCTAGCTTCAAAATGCATCAATATTTTTATAATTAACTATAAAATAGCATACATCTTAAAAGGTGAGGATTAAAACAATGATATATACGGTAACAAGCACATTACCCCTAGTGCACGGAGGAAGAACTAAATCATTATTAACAAGAATTCGATTTCTTGATAAAGAAATGGGCATTCACAATAAAATATTAACAACGAATTATAACGCTAATTATAATGAAGTTTATCAAAAGTTCGAAGAGAATCAACTCATAACGAAAAATACGCAAATCGAAAATATATATGATTGGTTATCTGATTTCAAATTACTTTCAATACCTAAAACAAGATTTAAGAAAAAAACTCTTTACTCTGAAAAAGATAGAGACATAGAAGGTTTAACTTCTAAAGTATTCAATGATGGCAATGTGAAGAGATATTATGATCAAGAAACTTATGTTTTATATCGAAAATTTTATGAAGATACAAATATCATAGAATTTGAAGACGTGATGTCACCAATTTCTAAGAAAAAAATTGAACGTAGAGAATATAATCACTTCGGTCAATTGCATAGAAAGATTTACTTCTCAAGTCGCACATATCACAAAATTTTGGAAGAATATTTTGACACAGAGGGAAGTATTTACTGTAAAAAATTTTTCAATTCTCAAAAGGCAAATGAATTAGATTTCATTCAAATTTTTAAAAATCAACGTATCATGAAGGCTTTTAAAAACGAAAAAGATCTCTTTAAATATTATTTCGAACATCGCTTTAAGCAAAATGATATTGTTTTTAATGATGCTAGACTTCTAGATAAACCACTTTTAAATAACTGTATGAACACAAAAAATGTGCTTGTATTTCATAATAGCCACATCGATGGAGATCATATTAAATCTTCATACAAAATTGCACTGGAAAATTCTGATAAAGTAGCTCAATACCTCTTGCTCACACATATGCAAAAAGACGATATTCAACATGCATATGGTATCAGCGATGAAAAAATATCGATTGTACCTCACTTTATTAAAAGCTATGGACAACAAGATACTCAAGACAAAGAGGATAGATTTGTATTTATTGGTAGACTAGGCAAACAAAAACAAGTGGACCATTTAATCAAATCTTATAATCAATTCTTAAAATATGGACATCAAACGAAATTAGCGATTTATGGTGCAGATGAACAAAATCAAAAACAAGTCATACTAGATTTAGTTAAAGAATATCAAATTGAAGATAAAGTTGATTTAAATGATTTTACCAAGCATCCACTTGAAGAATTCAAAAAATCTAAAGCCTCACTATTAACCAGTGAATATGAAGGTTTTGGTTTAACCGTTATGGAAAGTATTGAAGTAGGTTGCCCAGTCATTGCTTATGATGTAAGATACGGTCCTGATGAAATCATAGAGCACGGTGAAAATGGTTATCTTGTTGAGCCAGATAACATTGAAGCATTCGCAGCCTATATGGATAAAATAATTAAAAATCCACTAACAAAAGTTGAAACAAAAAATGCACTCAAGTATGAACAAGCAAAGAATAACTATCAGAAGTTGTTTGAGAGAGTAAAGTAATTTAAATAAGGTTCATAGGATAAGAAAATATTAATAACAATAAGACTAAATTACAATTTATTTTGAACTACACGCTGTTAATAATCAAAAACAGCGTGTATTTTTAGATTATTAAGATAAATTAATTTAATAATTTATCTAATCTTTTCTCATATATTCACTAATAATAGAGAAGGAATAGTATGTTTGGAACAACTAAAAATGATATTATTTGTCTAATAAATTCGATTTGAAGAATTCAAAAAATCTAAGACCTCACTATTAACCAGTGAATACGAAGGTTTTGGTTTAACCGTTATGGAAAGTATTGAAGTAGGTTGCCCAGTCATTGCTTATGATGTAAGATACGGTCCTGATGAAATCATAGAGCACGGTGAAAATGGTTATCTTGTTGAGCCAGATAACATTGAAGTATTCGCAGTCCATATGGATAAAATAATAAAAAACCCATTCAAACAAAGAAACATTTATAGTATGAAATTATAAATAATAAGAGTTCCTGACATTAGAAATAATTAAATGAATGAAAAACATGTACAGATTAATAAAATTATCAGTGTGTTTTAATCTATAGATTTATAAAATCACATGGCAAAAATACTTTGAGTTGATAAAAATGATTAATTCCAAAATTTATTAGGATAATCTTAATATGTCTATTAGAAATTTTGTATACTGTACAAATTACACGTTTATATTGTATTATATTAATGTTATTCTTTTTAGTCCTCGCTTACATTATTCTTCTTTCACTTTTACTTTTCTTATTTTTTCATGTTGTTGGAGGTGTACTCATGGATGTAGTTTCTTTATTCTCAGGAATTGGAGGATTTGAAGAAGGGTTCAAATCTTCTAAATTAGATACTAATGTAGTTTTTGCTTCAGAAATTGATAAATTTGCTAAACTTTCTTACAAAACTAATTTTGGTCTTTATCCAGAAGGTGATATAAAAAAAGTTCATGAATTTTTGATACCAGATCATCAGCTATTAACAGCTGGATTTCCGTGTCAATCTTTTAGTATAGCTGGAAAAAGATTAGGATTTGAAGACACAAGAGGTACTCTTTTTTTTGATATTGCACGTATTTTGGATTGGAAACGTCCTAAATTTATAATTTTAGAAAATGTAAAGAATCTAATATCTCATGATAAAGGAAAAACGATAAAGCGTATTTTAACAATTCTCTCAGAAATGAATTATTCTATTGACTTTAAAATATTAAATTCTAAATATTTTGGTACAGCACAAAGCAGAGAAAGAATATATATAATAGGTATTTTAAATTACAAAAAAGAGAAATATATTTTGGATCATCAATGTAATAGAAAATTAAATGCATTAAAAAATGAGGTGAATAGTTGTAATAATATAAAAAAATTTAATTTTGATATAAATACTCAAGAAAATTTGTCTCATGTTATTAAAGATATAAAAGAAAATGAAAACTCTGTTGATTCAAAATATTATTTAAATAATATTTCTACATCAGATATTAAAAAAATATATACAAAAGAAGCTGTTAAAGATAAAGGTATTATAAAACTTTTTGATATCCCAAAATCCATGCATAATGATAATGAAAGACAAAGAAGAGTTTATTCTATAAATGGTTTAGCTCCTACCGTTTTAGCTAGAACAGATTCTGCTAAAATACTGGTTGAAAAAAATAGTCATTATTTAATAAGAAAATTAACTCCTCTAGAGTGCTTTAGATTACAGGGATTTCAAGACTCATTTTTTTATAATTTAAAAAAAGCTGGCTTAAGTGATAGTCAATTATATAAGCAAGCTGGGAATGCTGTTACTATAAATGTTATTACTTCAATAGCTAATGAAGTATATAAAATATTAGGAGAATAAAAATGAAATTCATAGATTTGTTTTCTGGTATAGGAGGATTTCGATTAGCTCTTGAAAAAAATAAATGTGAATGTGTATTTTCAAGTGAAATTGATAAGTATGCCAGAGAAACCTATAAGTTAAATTTTAACGATTACCCATATGGTGATATAACTAAAATACATCATGATGACATACCTGACCATGATATACTCTGTGCTGGATTTCCATGTCAACCTTTTAGTCAAGCAGGTAAGCGATTAGGATTCAATGATGCTCGGGGGACACTATTTTTTGAGGTTTTAAAAATTTTAAAATATAAACAGCCTAAGGCTTTTATTTTAGAGAATGTGTCAGGCATTGTTAATCATGATAATGGTAAAACTTTAGAAGTCATTGTAAATTCATTGAAAGATGCCGGATATAAAATTAGTTGGAAGGTGCTTAATTCCAAGCATTATGGTGTACCACAAAATAGGAATAGGTGGTATTGTGTTGGCGTTTTGAAAAAATTTAATATTATTGATATTGAGGAAGTTTTTCCTAAAAGTTCTAAATTATCCTATTATTTAGATGAGGTCATATCACCTATTAAAAGTAACCATTACCAAATAAGTGAAGTTGCAATTAAAAATGTAAAAAAACATATAGATACCTTTAAGAAAAAAAATAAAAATAATGAACACATTATAATAGCTAATAATATAAGACCGTCCAAAGTTAGTTTTAGCGCTAATGGAATTAGTCCATGTTTAACAGCTAAAATGGGAACAGGAGGTAATAATGTTCCAGTAATAGTGAAATGGAAGAGAAAGCTGACTGAAAAAGAATGTTTAAAATTAATGGGATTTCCCGATGATTTCATAATAAAAGAAAATTATAGTCAAAGCTATAAACAAATAGGTAATAGTATAGTTGTTCCAATTGTTGAAAAAATTTCTAATAATTTAATTGAACGTTTAAATAATATTAAATAATAAAACTAATTGCTTCCTATGTTATATTTGCATAGGAGGTGTTTTTTTATGGAAGAAAGAATAAAAGGATCAAATTTACATGGTAATAAGAATGAGGAATTAATAGTTAAATATTTAGATGAAAAAAACTATAAAGATTTAAATATAAATATGAAAAATTTTATTAAGTTTATTTCTGAAGATAGTAAAACGGAACTCACGAATAATTCAAAAATCAAAGCTTATTATGTAAAAGATGGTAAAGTTAAACAAGATATAATAATAGAATTTAGTGAGCGCAAATTTTTTATAAGTATAAAAATGGGAAAAGGTAATAGTGTGCATCAAGAAAAAATAGATGATTTCATAAATTTTTTAGATGAAAATTTTGTAGTAAATAACGAATTAAAAAATGCATTTAGATTAGCTATATGGGTAGATGGTTCACTAGACGGTAAAGGAAATCCAAAAGATAGATTTAGTATATCTCAATTAAAGAATAAATATCCTCAAGAAGTCGATTTGATTCGCAACTTTTTAAGTCAACATGAAAAGCAATTAATTAGTCATTTTATTGTAACTGGTAGACATAATAGTCAGGTAGACTATGTTTATCATGGTACTATTGAAAATGGGGCTTGGATTTCAGTTGAACAACTTATTGAATATAATATGAAAAATGCAATTAAGAATAATAAAAAAACTCCTGCTTTACCAATTGGTAGAATGAGTATTCAACCATGGAATTCAGCTTTAAATGGAAATCCAAAGCTTGAAGGAAGAAGAGGGCAGCTTCAAGTTAAATACACTAAAATGGAAAAAGACTTTGATGAAATTCATATAGCTAATACTTTAAATAAAGGTACATATGCAGGTGATAAAGAAGAATTTAATATTTCTCAAACATTTAATAAAAATAAGAAGCACAAATTTTGGAGTATTATGAACTTAAAAGAATGTAATGAAAATCTATATGTTGTAAAAGTCTCGAAAAAAGTGAAATCTAGATTGAGCAATAAAAAGGTATTACCAAAAGCTGATGCATATGTTGTTGAAACCAAATTATCAAAGGATTATTTATTACAAAGAGAGTACAACCTTACTGAAGATAATTTAAATACTATAGATCATAATATAATTAAAAATACAGGTATATCTGTTAAAAGGGCAGATTCTAAAAAATATACAATTGCAAAGTTCACTTTAAATACTTTTGAAAACCTTTTAAAAGACTTTGATAATGTGAGAATTTTGTCATTAGGTGTATTTTTATCTGTAAAAGATTTAGACAAAAATAGTGCTATTATTAAAGGTATGAATTTATCAGTTGATCAAATAGAAAGTATTTTAAACGACTATAAAATAATAGATAATAAATTAAATTTGAAAGATTACGACCAAATTAAGAGTGTTAAAAAAAGTCTGACAAATATTATTAGAAATATTGTGGATAATAATTTGGATATTAAGAAAGCGATTTTTAATGGAATAAGTTTATATGAAGAACCCTATCCTGCGCACTATATTTTTAAAAATGGCCAATTAACTAATGATTTATTTACTGATTATTCTATTTCAAGAGGTTCTGGATTGAGTAAAGGAAAATATTATATAATTTTTAAACCCAAAGGATAGATTTTTGATTAAAAGTAAATTAGTGATACTTTTGTGAAATCTATCACAAAATACTTTTAATTTACTTAAAATGATGTAGTATATGAAGTGTAAGGAAAGAGTAAATTATTGAGGTGATGACTATGAGAAATGCTATAGAAGAATTGATCTTCTCCGATGTAAGTAGTTATGACATCTATGTAAACACAGGCGTTAACCAAGGGTTGGTTGGAGACATCAAGGATGGTTATTTGACGATTGATTCTATCCCGTATATTGATGCTGAAAGATTATACTATTATAGTTTAGAGCGCAAAGCCCTCGTTACAAGTTGATTTTTGACGCACTCCCACAATGTTGAACTCGCTTGCTCTCAAAGAGTAATTGAGGGCAAAATTGACACTCTATATACCCCTAAAATCTTAATTAATGTGTTAGGAGACCGTAACTTACTACCCCTGTGAGTTATGGTCTTCATTTTTGATCTGTGATTCAACGATGATTTACATTTCTTTTAATGTGTCATATTGTCTCACACGAAGTATCCTATGATTACATCGAATCTTTCATTTCCCAACATATTTTAATCATCACAATGCAAACTGTCTTGATAATTATTAAACGTTTCGACCTCTAGGATTTCTAGAGTGTTCAGCCTGTTTAAAGTTCTTTTTTACGGAATTGTAAGCATAAACAATATTATATAACTTATTTTTAGCATCGTTTTCACTTGAAAATGGTATACGTATATCGTCTCGCTTGTTCACTTCGCATCTAAATGCTTTTTCTTGTTCCTGACGTTCAGCTAGCGATAATGCGCACCATTCTTCCTTTGAAAATAATTCTTCAAAACGAAATTCAAAAGCAGTACGATGATTATTTTCACTTAGTTTTAATACCCGTTCATAAAACGACATTACTGTTCCTCCTAAAACTTGACTTTTATTCTTTAGTTACTATGTTTACTTTATAATGAAAATGACTAAATATAAAATGATTTTTATAATTAAATATATGATTGATTCCTTTTGTTTAAAGTTGATCTATAAATCACATTAATGTCCTATTCTCTAACAAAACGTTATGATAAAGATATTCAAAATAATTCTATGATAAGGAGTAGTGATGTATGACAAAGTTAAAAGAGAAAGTTGCAGTCGTTACAGGTGCGAGTAGCGGTATAGGAGAGGCGATTGCCAAAAAGTTAAGTCAACAAGGTGCATCAATAGTTCTGGTTGGTCGTAACGAACAACGCTTAAACGAAATAGCCCAGCAATTAAATACCCCAGCTAAAGTTGTTTCAGCGGATGTCACTGTAAAATCGAACATAGATGATATGTTAAAAGCTGTAATAGACCATTTTGGTCATATCGATATTGTTGTGAATAGCGCAGGTCAAAGTTTATCATCTAAAATTACAGACTATAATGTTGAGCAGTGGGATACTATGATAGATGTAAATATTAAAGGTACACTCCATGTTTTACAAGCAACATTGCCTTATTTGTTAAAACAATCTAGTGGGCATATCATCAATCTTGCATCGGTATCAGGATTTGAACCAACAAAGACGAATGCCGTTTATGGTGCGACAAAAGCAGCAATACATGCAATCACACAGTCTCTTGAAAAAGAATTAGCACGTACAGGTGTTAAAGTGACTAGTATTTCACCAGGAATGGTTGATACCCCTATGACGGAAGGTACTGATTTTGGAGAACGTAAAAAACTTGAAGCACAGAACATTGCTGATGCTGTAGTATATGCTTTAACACAACCTAGTCGCGTTAATGTTAATGAAGTAACGATAAGACCTGTTTAAATGGTGACATTTCTTTATTTAAAATAGCATTTTCGTTTCATGTTACACTTAAATTGTTACGTTTGAATTCAACCACTTTATACAAAGGATGGGATATCAATTGGATAAACGTCAATTTGAAATTTTAGATATGCTAGTTAAATTTAATACTGAAAGTCCACCTGGACGTAATACAGATCCATTGCAAGATGAAATTGAAACGTTACTTAAACAACTGGATTTTTCAATACAAAGAGAACAGTTATATGACAATGATAGTGTGATAGTAGCAACCTTAAAAGGACACAATCCTCAAGCGCCAAAACTGATATTGAATGGGCATGTTGATGTAGCTTCTGTAGATGACGATCAATATTGGCAGTATCCACCTTTTAAACTTACCAACAAAGATGAATGGTTATACGGTCGTGGTGTTAGCGATATGAAAGGTGGTATGTCTTCGTTATTCTACGTCCTGGAGCAATTACATCAAGAAGGACTACGCCCAGAAGGGGATATTATTGTTCAATCAGTAGTCGGTGAAGAAGTAGGTGAAGCAGGGACTAAACGTGCGTGTGAAATAGGACCTAAAGGTGACTTAGCTCTTGTCTTAGATACGAGTGAGAATCAAGCACTTGGGCAAGGTGGCGTGATTACTGGATGGATTACAGTTAAAAGTAAGAATACAATACATGATGGTGCGCGTAGTCAAACGATACATGCCGGTGGGGGCTTGTTTGGTGCAAGTGCCATTGAAAAAATGACAAAGGTGATTCAATCGCTTAATGAACTTGAAAGACATTGGGCTGTCATGAAGAAGAGCCCTGGAATGCCGCCAGGTGCGAATACAATTAACCCAGCTGTCATAGAAGGTGGACGTCATCCTGCATTTATTGCAGATGAATGTCGATTATGGATTACTGTTCATTACTTACCGAACGAAAGTTATGAATCTGTAGTTGATGAAATAGAGAAATATTTAAATAAGGTTGCAGAAGCAGATGTATGGCTCAGAGAGAATCCACTTGAATTTGAATGGGGTGGTACATCCATGATTGAGGATAAAGGAGAAATCTTCCCAAGTTTCACTGTGCCGACACATCATCCAGGTTTTAAGCAATTAGAAAAAGCACATGAATATATTCATAATAAAAAGCTTGAACATGGTATGAGTACAACTGTAACTGATGGAGGTTGGACAGCACATTTTGGCATTCCCACAATACTATATGGCCCAGGTAGTTTAGAAGAAGCACATAGCGTAGATGAGAAAATAAAAGCAAGGGAATTAGCACAATATAGTGATGTTTTATATACATTTTTAAAAGAGTGGTATGCACACCCACAATCCTATAAATCATCATAGATAAAAAAGAGGTACAAGAACGACTTTTATACTCTCAAAATGTTGAGTTAAAGTGATGTGTTCTGTACCTCTTAATTATTATAAAGAATAACAAGTTGAATAGTTATAAAAAGATATTTATTATTTTCGTGTTCATTTCATATAAAATACAATTGTCAAGGTGAGTTTATCTTTTAAATGTGTTTTTTAATTTTCGCATCCAACTACCACCACGTCTAGAATGAACGGGTTGTCCTGAAGGTTGTACCGATTGTTTTTTTAGTTCTTCTCCATACTTAATTGCTTCTTGCATCAAGTAAGATTGAGAGTTTAAAGGTGATGAATTGTTTTCGACGTAATGATAAACGCCCTGTGCATCTTGGTAACGACCTTTTTGGTTGTCAGATAATTGTAAATTCATATAGTTAACTAATCGTTGTCCTATTGATTTATCTTCAACAGGGAATAATATTTCGACACGTTTAATCATATTACGTGTCATAACGTCAGCTGAAGATAAATAAATATGCGCCTCGCCATTATTATGGAAGTAATAAATACGTGAATGTTCAAGCAAACGACCCACAATACTAACAACCTCTATATTTTCGCTAATACCTGGAATGCCTGGTTTAAGACAACAGATACCACGAATGATGAGTTGTATTTTAACACCAGCTTGGGATGCTTCGAAGAGCTTTTCGATAATCGTTTTATCGGTTAAAGAGTTCATTTTCATCATAATTTTACCATTACCATGTTGTAAATGACTACGTATCTCTTTATCGATACGATCAATGAAGACGTCTCGAATATCGTATGGTGCTACAATCAATTTATTGTATTCTGGTTTTGTTGAGTAACCACTCAAGTAATTAAAGAAGTTAATTGCATCCTCAGCAATATCTTTATTTGTCGTGATGATACCCATATCTGTGTATAATTTAGCAGTTTTATCGTTATAGTTACCTGTACCCAAATGAACAAATGACGTCAGTTCATTATTGATGCGTTTAACGACTAAAGCAATTTTACTATGCGTTTTTAAATGTGTCATACCATAAATAACGTGACAGCCAGCATCTTCAAGCATACGTGCCCAATGTACGTTATTTTCTTCATCAAAGCGTGCTTTTAATTCTACGAGCACCGTTACTTGCTTGCCGTTTTCAGCAGCTTCTTTTAAGCTGTTAATAATCGGCGAATCCTTACTCACTCGATACAAGGTTTGTTTGATAGCGATTGTATTTGGATCATCTGCTGCTTGTCGAATAAAGTCAACTATTGGTTCAAAAGATTCATACGGATGGTGGAAGAATATATCTCTTTCTAATGATAACTGATAGATATTCTTGTTACCTAATGATCTAGGTGGTTGAGGGGTATATTTATCATACGTTAAATACTTGAGTTTATGAGATAGATGATCAACCAATCCAAATAAGAATGTTAAATCCAGTGGCCCATCCAAATAATAAATATCATTATCTTCAATTTCTAATTGATTGATTAACCATTCTACATTCTCTTTTTCAGAAGTGCGACAATCTAATTCTAAACGTACAGCGGAACCACTCTTACGTTCTTTTAAGAAACGTTCAATTTCTATAAGCAAATCCTCAGCACCATCTTCATGAATGGTTAAATCTGCATTACGTGTTATTCGGAAAGTAAAAGTATTTAGTACTTCGTATCCTGTAAATAGATAATTGATGAAATACGTAATCACATCTTCGACCATGACAACGTATTGTTTTGTACCCTCATTTAAAGTTAAAAAGCGTGGAATTAATGAAGGAATTTGAACGATAGCTGAATTAATGGCATCTTCCGTATCGATATCAACAAAAATATTTAAACTTTTATTATTTAACTTTGGAAATGGATGATACGCATCAATACCTAATGGAGTCAGTGTCGGCAAGACACTTAACTTGAACTCTTGTTCTAATTTTTCTATCAATGCATCTGATAAGTCTTCAGGTTTTACCATCTCAATATCGTAATTGGCTAATTCTTTAATTAATTCGTTATAACGTTGATATTGAGTGTTCACATAGTCTGTATTTTTAATTTTAATAGCATCAAGTTGTTCTTGAGGCGTCATTTGTGCTTTATTTTCAGGTTTGTCATATCCCATTTTGACTTGGTCTTTTAACCCAGCCACTCGAACCATAAAGAATTCATCTAAATTTGAACTGAAAATCGAAATAAAGTTAAGTTTTTCAAGCAACGGATTATTTTTATCATATGATTCCTGTAATACTCTGTAGTTAAAATCTAGCCAACTTAACTCCCTATTGTTGTAATACTGTGGTAAATTAATATCTTTTTCTCCCAATCGAGTTTGCATACTATACATACACCTCATTAATTAATCTTTATAATGCACCAATCTAAAATATCATAATAATTTTAAGATTTTGTAAATATAATAGAAACCTTACCTTTTAAAATTTTCTCAATATGCTTTTTCTGACGATTTGCTTGGTATTCTTCTGCAATAGGTGATCCTTTGTAATAAACTATTAAATCGTATTTGTCATCTTTCTTTGCTTTTAGTTTAACTTCCTCTACAAAACTAGTATGTGAGATATTCAAGGTGTTTGCAAATTTAATAATCCCCCCTAAAGCTTGTATTGTATCTATTTCTTTATTACTAAACCACTGTGTTTCTTTGCAATAAAATTTAAGTAAAGATTTGTTTTTAAAACTAGCTAACAAAGCTAATTTCACACGATCTTTATGTGAAAAGCCGTTAATCATTGAATTTGCGATTAAGTAATACGTATGTGGTGAACTTGAGTCTGAATCAATAAAACTACCTAGATAATAAATGTAGGCACCTTCAATAAATAATTCTTTTTCAATTTCTGAAATATTAAGTGATCGTTCACTTATAATTTGATTCAATAAGGATTGTGCTAATTTCACACGACGATTAGCACTCGTTTCTTCAATATGATATTCGTTAGCTAAATGACGTAATGCATCTTTACGTACGTGACTTTTATTAAACTCATCAGGATATCGTTTGCTGATGTGGTTCATAATAAATCCTTCACGAATCCCTTTTCTTGAGAAGGTGAATTGTGTGGCGTCAATTTTTTTGAAAAGCGTTTTAAAGACGGAGATAGCCGGCAGAATAATATCGACGCGGTCGCGACTTAAACCGTCTAGATTTGTTAGTTCATCGCGAGAACTTTTACGGATTAAATCATAAACATTGTTAATATCTTTCGAAGTCATCGTATAGTTATGAACGCCACCGATAGGGTATGCATGTGCTGATTGATGAATGCGTGCAACATTACGTGCAGAACCACCTACTCCTACAAGCGCAATATGTTGATTGGATAGCCAGTCTAGCTGACTAAATTGCTCACGTAAAAACTGTTCCATATTTTTAATGGCTGTTTTGTCATTATGTTCTTTATCACCAAAAAACTGACGCTTAAGTGATACCACGCCGAATGGAAAGCTGTGAGACTCTTTAAGTTGCTTATCTTTGAAAAGGGTAACTTCGGTAGAACCGCCACCGATATCGACAGAAATTCCATTTTCAATATCGGTAGTATGTGTAATCGCATAGTAACCGTAAAATGCTTCATCTTCTTCAGGTACAATTTGAATTTCGATATGAATATCTTGTTTAATTTCTTTAATGATAGCTTCACGATTTTTAGATTGACGAATAGCAGCTGTTGCGATGGGATATAATGCATCAACGTTAAATTTATCTGCAACTTTTCTAAAACTGCTTAATGTCTCTTTTAAAACATGAATACCTTCATCATTCATTTCATTGGACTTTGTGAGATATTGACTTAATCGTGCAGGTGTTTTTATATTCAGTATTTCATTGAGTCCAGTTTTTTTATTGTAGCCAAATATAACAAGTCGAATCGTGTTGGAACCAATGTCTATCAAACCAATTCTTTCTTCCATGTGTGCCTCCTATTATTCAAACAATGCGTTTAAAATAATCCCTATTTAATTTTATTGTACATGATATAGATAAATTGAAAAGAACTTACAGTTAATTTTTCTGAAATATTTAAGATGATTGATTAGTAATTATAATTTTTAAAAATATAATTTTAGTAAAAAGAAAAGTACATAAGTGTATAACTTAACTCAGCTATTTATTTTTTTCGTGTGTCTTATTTTTATCACTGTTTAAGTTGATTCACATCGTGGAAAAATTAAACTAACATGATACTTAATTGTATTAAGTATGTACAAGTGATAGGAGAGTGACTTTGGATGGAACGTTTAGAAAACAAAATCGCAGTGATTACTGGTGCGAGTACTGGTATTGGGAAAGCATCAGCCGTGGCGTTAGCAAAAGAAGGCGCACATGTGTTAGCGCTTGATATATCAGATCAATTAGAAGAAACTGTACAGTCTATTAATGATAATGGTGGGAAAGCAACTGCATATCGCGTAGATATTTCAGATGATAAACAAGTCAAACAATTCTCAGAAAAAATAGCACAAGACTTTGGACATGTAGATGTTATTTTTAATAATGCGGGTGTAGATAATGGCGCCGGACGTATTCATGAGTATCCAGTTGAAGTGTTTGATAAAATTATGGCTGTTGATATGAGAGGAACGTTTTTAGTAACTAAATTTTTATTACCTTTAATGATGAAACAAGGTGGTTCTATTATTAATACAGCTTCATTCTCTGGACAAGCTGCCGATTTATACCGTTCAGGGTATAATGCTGCAAAGGGTGGTGTCATTAATTTCACAAAATCTATCGCTATAGAATATGGACGTGAAAATATTCGTGCTAATGCCATAGCACCTGGAACAATCGAAACACCACTTGTTGATAATTTAGCAGGTACATCAGATGAAGAGGACGGACAAACATTCCGAGAAAATCAAAAATGGGTAACACCATTAGGTCGACTAGGAACACCGGATGAAGTCGGGAAACTTGTAGCATTTTTAGCTTCTGATGATAGTTCATTTATAACTGGTGAAACTATTCGTATCGATGGTGGCGTGATGGCTTATACATGGCCTGGAGAAATGTTAAGTGATGAAAGTTGGAAAAACTCTACTAAATAAAATTATTGAAAATAAAGCATGCCTAAGACATCATTTCTTGTCTCAGGCATGTTTTAATATATTGTCGGGCAATCACCGAAATAAGGTTTATTTTTATTGAAGCATTTTAACAAATTTAATTTTTGTTATTGAGATGTGGCAGTAAATTCTAATATGAATGTTAACTTAATTCATTTGTGCTCTGGTAATGATTATTCTGAGCAGATTTCACACAATTTATACTGTGCATCAGCCCAACTTGATAAGTGAGTATAACCTTTTAATTCTTTAGTATTGATTTTAATGGTAATGTTTTCATCATTATTGAGTGTCTTACCACATTTTGAACAAGTCATAGCTCCAAATATAGTCTTTTTAGCTTTATTACCAGTAGAAAACATGATATACCTCCTTCATTTACCACATAAGTGCTTGATAACTGTCATCATTTAATGAGCGAACAATCTCAGTAATTAAGCGCACTGAATTTGTATAATCATCAATGTTGAGCACTGATACATTAGAGTGCATGTATCTTAATGGCACGCCGATTGTAATTGTTGGGATACCTTCATTGGCTACATGAATGCTACCTGCATCTGTACCACCACCAGGTGTTGTTGCCCACTGTACAGGAATATTATGATGCTCAGCAACATCTTTAATATGTTTGCGCAAACCATCGTGAGCGATACTAGTGGCATCCATCAATATTGCTAACGGGCCATCACCCAACTTACCTTCATTTTTTTCACTCGTCATACCTGGAACATCGTATGCAACCCCGACGTCCACAGCGATTGCTAAATCAGGTTTAATCAAATTTGCTGCAACTTTAGCACCACGTAAACCTACTTCCTCTTGTACAGTTGCACCGGCATATAGATTGATATCTATGTTTTCATCTTTAAGTTGTTGAAGTACTTCAACAGCAAGTGCGCATCCATATCGATTATCGAACGCTTTAGCTGTTAAGTATTTATCATTGGCTAGCGATTCGAATTCGCTATAAGGTGTAATCATATTACCTAATTCAATTCCTGCTTCTTTCGCTTCTTCTTTACTACCTACACCAATATCGATATACATATTTTTAATATCAACAGGCTTCTTACGCTCTTCTGGTGAGAGGGCATGTGGTGGTTTAGAACCAATAATTCCACGTATCTCTTTACCATTTTCAGTAGTAATCGTCACTTTTTGAGATAACATGACTTGATTCCACCAGCCACCAATGGGCGTGAAATAAATGTATCCTTGTTCATCAATTTGTGTAACGATAAAGCCAATTTCATCTAAATGACCGGAAATCATTAAAGATTTAGTTCCATGAGTAGCATTCTTTTTACCAAAAATACCTCCTAATCGGTCTTCAACAATCTCGTCGCTGACAGGTGTTAAATAATCTTTCATCAATGATTTAACTTGCATTTCATGTCCAGAAATGCCATTAACATCTGTTAAAGATTTAAGTAATGCTTTAGATTCTGGCATAGTCATTCCTCCATTAATAAGTCTTTAAAAGTAGTATAACATTCTAAATAGTGAAATTCTGAATCCCATGTTTATAGATGTTTAAATTTTCAAAATAAAAAGATATTTATCTTCATATAAGTAACATATTCAAATTAAAGATGATATAATTAACATGATTAAAGATGAGAGAAGGCGACTACTATGAAAAAAGTCATATCGCTTTTAGTAGTAATAGTGATAAGTGCTGTATCTCTTTCAGCATGTGGGAAGGAACGCACAAAAACTTATGAAGGCGAAGTCAACGGAAAGCAAGTGATTACATCTTTGACATACAAAGATGATGAAGTTCTCAAACAATCTACTATAGCAACAGTTAAATATGATGATTTAGGCATTACTAAAGATGAAGCGAAACAAATGTTTAAAAATGATGAGCAAGCCTTTAAAGGGATAGAAGGTGTCACATATAAAGCTGATTTTAAAGATCGAAAGGCCATCGAACATATCGATATTGATTATAAAGATGCGGATATCGATCAGCTTAAGAAAAATTTAGGTTTCATATCATCCGATGCCAAAAAAGGTGACCATGTGAGTATGGATAGGGTTGTTAAACAACTCAAACGTAATGGTTTAAAAGATAAAAGTAAAATGAATGAAGATAATTAAATTGAAAAGGAGTGAGACAGCATTCTGTCTCGCTCCTTTTCGATGTTGTGATTTAAGAAATTAATTTAAGTTTATAATCCTGAATGGACGTTGTAGTGCCATCTAATTGTCTATAGATAATATGATCGGAAGTAATCTCCGTTGGACTATGAACGCCTACAGCTGCAGCGATGTTAAATAATCCTTCATGCAAACTTGTAACATAATTTGTAACACGGTATTGTTTTTCATCAACAATAAGTCCTTTTTCTTTTTTAGGATCGGTTGTTGCTACTCCGACTGGGCATGTATTTAAATGACATTGTTGGCTCATGATGCATCCTACACTTATCATCATCCCTCTAGCAATATTGACGAGATCTGCACCTAATCCTAATGCAATTGCGATTTTATCTGGAGTCACTAATTTGCCAGACGCAAAAATTTTAACTTTATCTCTTATACCATACTTTTCTAACATACTTGAAACGATAGGAAGTGCTGTAAATAATGGTAAACCTACACCATCTTCAAGCTCTTGGAAAGTAGCGCCTGTACCACCTTCGCCACCGTCAACAGTGATAAAGCTTGGATAGATGTCTATCTCTACCATTGTTTTAACTAACGTCTCTATTTCTTCAACTTTACTAACAACAATTTTACAGCCTACCGGTTTTTGACCTATTGATTGTAATCGATTAACGAAATTCAGTAAATCTGTTGGATTTTTAATAAAATCAAAACGATTAGGTGAATTAATAGTTTCATATGGTTTCACATTTCTAATGCGTGCAATCTCTTCTGTGACTTTATTGCCTTCCATATGTCCACCACGTGTTTTAGCGCCTTGTGCTAACTTGATTTCAAACGCACGTACATTGTCGTGTTCAGCAAGATTGATAAACATATCTTTATTAAAATTACCATCATGATCTCTGACACCAAAGAGTCCCGGACCTATTTGATAAATGATATCGCCATTGCCTTTTAAATGATATTCAGATAGTCCGCCTTCACCTGTATTCATCCAAGTACCAGCTTTAGCTAATCCTTTTGACAGTGCAGTAATTGCATTTTTACCTAGAGCGCCATAACTCATCCCAGATTGACCAACTAATCGTTTAATTTTAAAGGGATGCTTAAGGTTAGAGCCTAATATGACTGCATGTTCATCAGTTAAGAAAAATGGATCAACCTGAGCGCTTTTTCTGTGTTCTTCTCTACTAAATAGGCGCTCATTCTCAATATGATATAAGAATGTAGAAATGAATTCAGTATGATCGATATGTAATTCAGTCGCTTGAAGTGGAAACATCGTATTCTGAATATAAAACCCTTCTTCATAATCCTTACCTGTACCGAAACTAGTCATTCGTGATTTATATTTTCCAGCTAAAACAATATTTTTATAATCACTTCGTGAAAAAGGTTTTCCTTCATTATCGTTTGCGAAGAAATATTGTCTTAATTCGGGACCGATTTTTTCAGAAATATAACGTATTCGACCCAAAACAGGAAAATTTCTTAGTACACTGTGTTGATTTTGACCTTTGTCTTTAAATAACCAAATAACCCCAAGAATCATAATCGTTAATAACACAATCATGATGATAATATTGACTATGAATTGCATGACAGTTAAAACTGACATAAACAATACCCCCTAAAAACGTTTTCAATATTATGATACAACACTGTATGCGTTTTACAATGAAAGTCTAATAGAAAAACATTAAAATTATTGTGCGGCTGTATTAAGATAAAAATATATGTTTTATGCGAGAAGAGGGACAATATGGATATTAAACAATCTTCAGAGAAACAAGGTCGACCGTATCATTTATCAGACAGTGGGACAGTTTTAAAAAGAAATTTTATATTAATACCAGCTTATATTTTATTACAAAGTATCGTACCAATCATTGTTGTTTTCGGCTCATTAGGAATCACTGCAATGATAACACAACAGGCACCACCACAATGGTTGTATCATTTTTCATTGAGTTTAAGTTTTGTGATTGCTCAAGGTCTAATATTAGTTATCTTTTATAAAATGCATCAATCTGTAATAAATGATGTGATGAAGCAACAATGGATAGTTGCAAAGAATAAAATAATTAAAATTGTAATAGTTGCGATTGTCGTATATTTATTATTACTTATAGTTCGGGTGATTGGAACAGCATTACCTAATCATTTAAGTTATCATCTCACGCAATACGAACAACGTACATTAGGACTATTTAAATCACCTTATGTGTTGTTAGTTACTTTTATATCCATGGTATTCTTACGTCCAATGGTAGAACAAATCATTTATAGATATCTCATCATCCATGAATTAGGAAAAGTATGGAATAGACAATTTGTAATTGGTTTGTCTATTGTTATTGAAACGATCGTACATGTTTACGACATGGCATCGATTTTTGAAATTCTTCCATATATCGTTATTGCTTCAGCAGCTACAATACTATATATTAAATCGCGGGATAATTTAATTGTCGCTTATATATTTCAAGTGATTTTGCAATGTATCCTTTTTATAGAAATATTAAGTAAGTATACCAACTTTTAAGAAGAAAAGTTCGAAATAGGAGTTTATTATGTCAAAGGAAGTACAACATTGTTATTGTCAAACTCAAACTACCGTTGAGGGGAAATTTAAATTAAAGAAAATAGTCAAAAGGGATTTTTTGCTTGTTCTTTTATATGTTTTGGCAATTTTTATTTTACCTGATTTGTTCGCTAATATTACAACGTAGATATTAGCTATAGTTAATGGTTATTTATCTGAAGATTATTTAAATAGCTTTTATAATGATGCAAGTACTGTATATGCGTTTGTCGGAGAGGCAGTTGTTATTCTTATTTTTTATTTATTACATAAAAGAACGATGATAACGACTGCAATGACTAAAATTAAAGAATTAAAAAAATATATACCTTTACTTATTATTTGTGCGTTAAGTACAGAGATTTTTACAAGTCTTTGGGAATATTCAATTGATTTTTTACCTGAACAGTATCAATATTATGAGACAGTTAATGAAGAGGGAATTGAAGAGTTATTTACACATACGTGGATAACACCCATACTATTTATAGATATTGTTATTTTTACACCAATCATTGAAGAACTTTTATTTCGTCATTTAATCATTCATGAACTAGGTAAAAAATTAACTTATGGTTTGATGTATATTGTGTCAGTAGTGGGATTTACATATTTTCATTGTACCGATGCAGTTTCACCATTTGAAGCAGGACCTTACTTTATTGCAGCAGTCGTATTTGTTATAGGTTACCATTTTAGCCACCGTAATTTAGCAGTACCAATTGCTTTGCACATGATTACAAATTTAATAGCATTTTGAACAGTGCTTCTACTTATACGATTGCGTTTAAGTAAACTATTACTTCATATTAGAACCCAACACTCTCAAATAAACTAGTTCAGATAATAAGTATTCTAGTGGTAGAAATTTAGCAGTTGCTATACTAATGCATATGATTTTAAGTGTGGTTGCATTTATAAGTATATATACATCTATAATATAAGTGAATGATTGAGTACTATAATTTAACAGGTACAAACTTAAATTTAATAATAATAAAATAGTCAAAATAGGGAATAGAGTTTAGTAATGTCGATATAAGGATGTGTTTAAATTGCTACTTAAGGTTGAACATCTTACATACAAGGTTGATAATCGTACGATCTTAGATGATATTAATTTGAATATTAATAAAGGAGACACGATTGCTATCGTAGGTCCTTCTGGAAGCGGTAAGAGTACTTTACTCAAACAATTGAATCATTTAATTAGTCCTACGAGTGGAGATTTATATTTGAATGATCAATCTTACTTTGATTATAAGCCGGAAGAGATAAGAACACGTGTGAGTTATTTAATGCAACAAAGTGAGTTAATTGGTTATACAATTGAAGATAATATGAAATTTCCTGCTGAGGCTAGAAATGAAGCTTATGACCGTGATAAAGCGAAACAGCTCATCTCTCAAGTGGGACTAGGTAATTATCAGTTAGATGCTCAATTTGAGCACATGTCTGGGGGAGAGCAACAACGTATTACCATCGCACGGCAACTCATGTATGAACCTGAAGTTTTATTATTGGACGAAGCTACTAGCGCTTTAGATACACATAATAAAAAGAAAATTGAAGAAATTATATTTAAACTAGCGGATAAAGGGATTGCCATTTTGTGGATTACACATAGTGATGACCAAAGTATGCGTCATTTTAAGCGTAGAATCACAATTACTGACGGTAAGATATCGAGTGATGAGGAGTTGAATGGTAATGAGTAATACAGCACTTTGTCTGACAGCACTTTTATTACTAATCCCTATCTTTATTTCTTATAAAGAAGGATTACATATTATCAAAGATTTAGTTATTGCTACAATTAGAGCAACCATACAATTATTGATTTTAGGTTTTTTATTACATTATATTTTCGAAATTAATGAAAAATGGTTATTAGTGCTTTGTGTGTTAGTCATTATTATTAATGCATCTTGGAATACAATAAGTCGTGCTTCACCTGTCATGCATCATGTTTTTTGGATATCATTTGTGGCTATATTTGTGGGAACAGCACTACCATTGGCAGCAACTGTTGCTACAGGTGCAATTAAATTTACAGCGAATGAAGTGATTCCAATTGGAGGTATGTTAGCTAATAATGGTTTAATCGCGATTAATCTCGCTTACCAGAATTTAGAAAGAGCATTTGTTCAAGATGTTTCTGATATTGAATCCAAACTTACGTTAGCAGCGACACCTAAGCTCGCATCAAAATCATCTATTAGAGAAAGTATACGCTTAGCGATTGTTCCTACAATTGATTCTGTAAAAACATATGGTTTAGTTTCAATTCCAGGTATGATGACGGGATTGATTATCGGAGGCGTTGACCCACTTCAAGCAATTAAATTTCAATTGCTTGTCGTGTTTATTCATACAACAGCGACGATTATGTCTGCGCTCATTGCAACGTATATGAGTTACGGTCAGTTCTTTAATGCTCGTCATCAACTCATTGCTAGAACGCAACGCACAAGACAAAGTAGTTAAATATCGTTGTTAACCTACACAGTACAGCTTTAAATATTATATAATAAAACAGTTATAAACAATGATAAGTTTGTAGCTGTTTTATTTTAGTCAAAATCAATAGTTACGTCATTACTTTGAAAGGGGCATCTAGATATTATGACTGTCGCACGCACAACAACATTTATATTAAGTGTTTTTATCGTAGGTATGGTTGAGATGATGGTTGCAGGTATTATGAATTTAATGAGTCAAGATCTTCATGTTTCTGAAGCGGTGGTCGGGCAACTGGTGACGTTGTACGCGCTTACTTTTGCGATATGTGGTCCGTTATTAGTGAAATTGACTCATCGGTTTGCTTCGCGATCAGTATTATTATGGACGTTAATTATCTTTATCTTCGGGAATGGTATGATTGCCATTGCGCCTCATTTTGCAATAATAGTTGTAGGACGTATTTTATCTTCTGCCGCAGCTTCACTCATTATTGTGAAAGTTTTAGCACTCACGGCGATGCTCACATCAGCAAAAAACAGAGGTAAAATGATTGGCATTGTTTATACAGGTTTTAGTGGGGCGAATGTCTTTGGTGTTCCCATCGGTACAGTGATTGGCGACTGGGTAGGATGGCGATTTACATTTTTATTTATTATTGTTGTAAGTGTATTTGTTGGTGTTTTGATGTTAATATATCTACCAAAAGAAGATGAATTGTCACATCCTAATCAAACACGTCGTTCAGCTAGTATTGAATCACAAACTGGCTCAAGCGTCATAAGACCTCGTGAGGTTATTAAATATCTGATGATTACATTTTTAGTACTGGTTGCTAATTCTGTAACATTCGTCTTTATTAATCCATTAATTTTATCCAATGGACATGAAATGTCTTTTGTGTCTTTAGCACTGCTTGTTAATGGTGTAGCAGGTGTGATAGGTACTTCATTAGGCGGTGTTTTATCTGATAAGTTTACTAGTAAGCGTTGGTTAATAATTTCGATTTCAATATTTATATTAATGATGATAATTCTTAACTTATTATTACCAGGAACAGGATTATTATTAGTCGGCTTATTTATGTGGAATTTAATGCAGTGGAGTACAAATCCAGCTATTCAAAGCGGTATTATTGAACACGTCGAAGGTGATACAAGCCAAGTGATGAGTTGGAATATGTCGAGTCTCAATGCCGGTATTGGCGTTGGCGGAATCGTAGGTGGACTCGTTATGACACATTTATCAGTGGAATATGTTACTTATACTAGTGCATTGATAGGTTTAATTAGTCTTATCATTGTATTCACTTTAAAAAATAGACACTATGCTAAAAAAATATGACTGGAAAAGGTTTGCACGATAGCACATAGAAGTATCTTTATGATATTAGTTTTGCGTATGTTATCAGTGCCTTTTCCAGTCTTTATTTATAGATATGTAACGCTTGATGATGAGGTTCATAACATTTCCATGGCATCCTACCTTTTCGGGCAAAATAAGCTAAGTCAGATATCATGTTACGACTTAAATTCATATCATGTTGGGTTACAGAATAATGATTTTTAGTCAAAATAGAGAGGTGACCAAACCAAAATACTAAATCCAATATATGATATGCACTTTTAAAGTAGGAGGTATGGGGTTGATGCCAATCAAAACGTGCTAGCCAAGTGTCGCAACTATTCATTTGATTTAAAAATAGATAAGTCGGACGAACAAAACAATACTCTGTTATTAAATTTCTTTGTTGTTTCATTGTGATGACATCAATTTTTTCGACGTGTGCACCATATTGAGTCATCAAGTGAATAAAACGTTCAGAAGGTAAGGTGCGTGTTGCGTCTTCAATATAAATATCACCTTCATCGTGTGTATAACTCATGAATGTCGGCTTGGAGAATTTTTTAATGGATCGTGACATATGATGATCTTTAATAGGTTGATAAATCAAATCAAGTCCACGAGATCTTCCGCGCTCTATTTTTTGAGACTCCATTAGATATAAAATGTCATCACTGGTAAGTGTCTTAAGTGTTTTATTAGGAAAATAATGTCTCATGAGTTGTGAAAAATGTTGTACTTTAGTATGTGCATTGAGTGGTGTATCAGTTGTTAACGTTCCACTTAATAACATTACTTTATGATAATAATCATCAAGTTCGGGCATTTGCATTAATGTCATGATACTCATACTACCCGCAGATTGACCTATTAGTGTCACGTTATTTGGATCACCGCCAAAATGTTCGATATATTGATGTACCCATTTTAAAACGTTAATTTGATCAGAAATCCCATTATTATAGTTCAAATGTTGATTAAAATAAGACCAATCTAGGTAGCCGAGTGCACCTAAGCGATAATTAAAAGTAACTACTATTATATTTTCTTGTTCTACTATGTGTTCAGGACAATATAGTTCAGCTGTACCATGTCCTTGAAGAAAACTACCACCATAAAAGTAAATCACTACAGGTAAATGATTTTGATTGGATGATGGTTTCCAAATATTTAAAAACAGGCAATAATCATTTTGTTTAAAAGAATTAAACGATGAATCTGTCGTCGAAAAAAAGTCTTCAAGTAAATTGTAGGGTTGTGGTGGGATGGATTGAATATGAGTTGCATCAATCATTGGTTTGCTTAGTTCCATAAGCTTTGAATGTTGGAATCGAGATATCTTATTGAATGGTTTGGCATACGGGATACCTAAGAATACATCAATATTCTTTTTGTGTAAGCCATTGATGGTACAGTTACCTATCTTGACTTGAACCATGTTTGAACACACCTTTACATATAAAGTCGTAGCTTAACTATAACATGAAAAATAATATTTAGATGAAATGTGACCAAGTAACAAAGTGAAAAGAACTGTTGATGATTGACTTGAATAATGTGTTAAAAAATTAAATTTACAAACGAAGTAAAAATGATATTAAGTGTATAACTGAATATTTAACGAATGATATCAGATAGAATTATATAAACTTTTGAATTTAATTCATATTTACTGGTATATTAAAAAGCTTGAGACAATGATGATAGTCCCAAGCTTTTATTATAAATATTTTATGTTCTATAAGCTGTCGTCTTATTGATTTTGTTGTTCTTGTCTATCGCGTTCTTTCCAATCTTTATGACGCGCTTTTTTTCGTGTTTTACGCAATTTGTCGCCCATTTTTTTATTCAACTTGTTTGCACGTTTGAAATAAATACTTTCAAAGTAACTTGTCGTACCAAGTTGATAGAAGATTAATGCAACGATTACGATGACTAAGAAATCCCATGGATAGTGAATCCAATTTAAGCCTTTGAACTCTTTACTTCCAATAAATGATAAGAATGCGAGAACAATAAGGTAGATAATAATCCATAAGCTTCCGCCAATTTGTTTTTTAGTATTCTTCCAATTCATTTTATATTCATAGAAGAAATAAATAGGTAAACCTAAAATAATAATTAAAATAACTTCTGCTGTCGTTGGCCACATTGCCCAATAGATAGCTAATGATGCTAAAACAAAGGATAAAGGTGCCATAAATTTTAAAATATTAGCTTTGAATGGACGAGTCATTTTTGGAGCCATTTTACGTAATGAAATAACCGTTGTTGGACCAGTTAAATATGCAACTAATGTTGCAGTAGAAATAACTGCAGCTAGTGTACCCCAGTCGCGGAACAATGTCACCATAATCATACTGATAATTGCATTAAATGCAATGGCAACACGTGGGATATTATACTTTTTATTGATTTTACCTAAGAATTTAGGAATATGCCCATTTTCTTCCATAGCGCGTAACACACGTCCAGTAACGGCAACAAAAGAAACTCCAGTACCAAACGGTGACACAACTGCTTCCATATAAAGTAATATTGCTAACCAGTTAAGACCTAATAAAATTGCCATATCTGCAAATGGTGAATTGAAATTGATACCGCTCCATCCATGTTCATGCAACATCGAACTTGGCATTGATGTAATGAACGTACTTTGTAAAACAATATATAATATAGCACTTAATGTAAGTGAAATAACAATCCCACGTGCGATGTTTTTCTCTGGATTCTTAATCTCTGATCCCATGTTAATAATTGTCTGGAATGCATTAAATGAGAAGATAATTCCAGATGTTGTTGTTGCAGCAAAAATAGGTGCACTTCCGTATGGCATAAATGTACCGATAGAGTGTCCATAATTACCTGTATCAAAACCGGAAACCATTAACATAATTATGGTTAAAATAGGGACACCTAATTTGAATACGGAAATTAAACTTGTAAATGATGTTAATAATTTTACTGACCAATAGTTTAATAATGAAAAGATTGCAATAATGATGTAAACAGCGATCAAACCGTAAGTACTGATTGAGCCATCCTTCATTAAAGATCCCATTGGTTTAGCCCAATCCCATGGCCAAGAACTCATATATTGAACAGCAGACACAGCTTCAATAGGGATAATTGTTACTAATGATACCCAGTTCGCCCAAGCTGCAATAAAACCAAGTAATGAGCCGTGAGTATACTGTGCGTAGTTACTCATACCGCCTGATTGAGGGAACATAGTTCCTATCTCAATATAGTTATAGGCAATCGTTCCAATTACTAAGAAACCGATAACCCAGGAAATGATGGCGGCTGGACCGGCCATTGAAGATGCCTCCCACGCTCCAAATAACCAACCTGATCCTATTAATGAACCAAGACCAAGGAGGACAAGTTGAGAAAGGCTTATCTTATTACTTTTTGATTTGTTTTTATTTTTCATAAATACTCCTTTATATATGTTGAATAATCAACAAAAATATTACGCTATAATTATACGCTAGTTAAAACATTAGTCAAACTAAATTTTTGTAATAATACAATTAATATTGTTTAATTAAATATGAATAAATAACAAATATATAATATGAGAAGGTAATGTTAATTAAAAGAGGTGTAGTAATGAATGAATAAACAAAAAAATGAGCAAGTTGATCAATTTTTAGCTAAAGAAAGCCAATGGCAAGATTGTTATAAATTTTTGAGAAATTTAATTTTTAATGAAACTGAACTTGAAGAAAATTATAAATGGATGCATCCTTGTTATACGATAAACAATAAAAATGTTGTGCTAATACATGGATTTAAAGATTATGTAGCGTTGCTTTTTCAAAAAGGAGCAATACTTGAAGATAAGTATCATACATTGATTCAACAAACTGAAAGAGTACAGGCAGCACGACAATTACGTTTTAACAGTTTAGAAGAAATAGAAAAGCGTAAAGATGAAATAAAATACTACTTGAATGAAGCAATTAAAACTGAAAAAGCTGGTAAAAATGTACCAATGAAAAAGAATGAAGATTATGAAGTACCTGAGGAGCTACAACAAAAATTTGAAGAGTTCCCCCGTTTAAAAGAAGCATTTTATCAATTAACGCCAGGACGTCAACATCAATATCTATATTATTTTTCACAGGCTAAACGTAGTCAGACGCGATATAATCGTATTGATAAATATATGAACGCTATACTACAAGGTAAGGGCATGAACGATAAATAGATATACAAAAAGGTTGGGATTACCCAACCTTTCGTATAAAATGAATGATATTCTGTTTAGAATTATTTTTGGTCTCCATTTAAACGCACTAAAATTTTAGCTTGAGATTTATCGTTTACAAGTTGATTGAAGCCACTTTCAACAATATTCTCTAATTCAATTTGATCTGTTACGACATCTTTAACATTTAAGCTACCATTAGCGATTAAATCTATTGTTTGTTGGAATGTAGTTGGTGTATAAGCAATTGTAGTTGTTAATTTGACACCTTTATTCATTTGTAATAATGGATTGAATTCTACGGGATGACCGAAGATTGATACGATGACAGCAGTACCACGTGGACGTGTTACTTCAATAGATTGTTGTAAAGTAATACCTACACCAGCAACTTCAAATGACACATCTACACCGTTGTCAGTGTGTTCATAAACTGTTTGTACTGGATCAACGTTACCTGAGTTATACACGTGAGTCGCACCTACACTTTTAGCTTTCGCTAAACGTTCTTCTGATAAGTCAAAGACAAATATTTTACTTGCACCAGCAGCTTTTGCTGCAACGATAGTTAACAAACCAATTGGCCCAGCGCCAAATACCGCTACAGTATCACCGAATAATAATTCGCCTTCTTTAACTGCTTGGACAGCAACTGCTGTTGGTTCTACAAGAGCACCTTCTCGTGCTGAAACATTATCTGGTAGATGGTAAACATTTGTTTCAGGAGCATTGGTAAACTCGGCAAACGCACCATCAGAACCTAGTCCTATAAATGAATAACCATCATATAAGTCAACATTTTCCGGCTTTTCTCTTCTAGACACTGTTGGATTAACTACCACACGATCCCCTTTTTTAAAACGTGATACGTCTTTACCAACATTTTCTACGACACCAGAAAATTCATGACCTAGAGTCACAGGTGCAGTTTGACCAAGTAGTGGGTCCGGTTGATCAGTTGAAATAAAAATAGGTCCTTCTAAATATTCATGTAAATCTGTACCACAGATACCAGCCCAAGAGACTTTAACTTGAACTTCATTGTCTTTTATTACTTTGGGTTCGCGATCTTCAACGCGTACATCCTTTTGTCCATACCATACTGCTGCTTTCATAATAAAAACCCCTTAAATATAAATTTGACTGCAAAATATGAATATCAGTCTTTAATGTGATGTAATAATTCTTATTACATTTTGAGCATAATACTAAAATGCTCTGTTTTCAAGAGAACACCGACATATAATGTGATATTTTTCACAATATTATAAAAATTAAACTTTTAATTCGTAGATAGTGAATCATTTACATAAACAACCGTAGATTTCTTAATTTATAATTTTTTTAACATAGAAATAATTATAAAAATTCTGTGAAAAGTGTTTATTTTCAACTCATTGGGTATATATTAGTATCTGTCTCTGTTTTCATGTATAGCATATTAATGGTTAATGTTTAAGACTATTAATTTAACGTAAAAATATATAAGCAAAGGCCTTTGTCTTTTGTTTAACTTTAGTCATTATTTGTTTAACAATTGCATCAGAGGTCTTTTTTTAGGTCATGGAACAAGACATTCTTTATATAGGAAGGGGAAGACAATTATGTTAAGTATTAAAAACTTAACCAAGATTTATTCAGGGAATAAAAAAGCGGTAGATAATATTTCTTTGGATATTCAATCTGGTGAATTTATCGCTTTTATTGGGACGAGTGGTAGTGGTAAAACAACTGCACTACGCATGATTAATCGTATGATTGAGGCGACAGATGGCCAGATTATGATGAATGGAAAAGATGTCCGTAATATGAATCCTGTTGAATTGCGGAGAAGTATCGGTTATGTCATTCAACAAATTGGTTTGATGCCACATATGACTATTCGAGAAAATATTGTTTTAGTACCTAAACTTTTAAAATGGTCTAAAGAGAAGAAAGATGAAAAAGCTAAAGAACTTATTAAACTGGTAGATTTACCTGAAGAATATTTAGATCGTTATCCAGCTGAATTATCAGGAGGGCAACAACAACGAATTGGTGTTGTACGCGCTTTAGCAGCTGAACAAGATATTATATTAATGGATGAACCTTTCGGTGCATTAGACCCTATTACACGCGATACATTACAAGATTTAGTAAAGGAATTACAACAAAAATTAGGAAAAACATTTATTTTTGTCACTCATGATATGGATGAGGCCATCAAATTAGCTGACAAAATATGTATTATGTCTAAGGGAAAAGTCGTTCAATACGATACACCTGACAATATTTTACGATATCCTGCAAATGACTTTGTTAGAGATTTTATTGGGCAAAATCGCTTGATTCAGGATCGTCCTAATATGAAATCTGTAGAAAGTGCTATGATCAAACCCGTCACTGTTAAAGCAGATGATTCATTGAATGATGCTGTAGATATTATGAGAACACGTCGTGTAGACACTATTTTTGTAGTCAATAATCAAAATAAATTATTAGGATTTTTAGATATTGAAGATATCAATCAAGGATTACGTGCGCGTAAAGAATTAATTGATACCATGCAAAGGGATGTTTACAAAGTACATATCAATTCAAAATTACAAGACTCTGTGCGTACAATTCTAAAACGTAATGTTAGAAATGTACCTGTCGTCGATAATGATGAACATCTCATTGGTTTAATTACGCGTGCAAACTTAGTCGATATTGTGTATGACTCAATTTGGGGCGAAGAAGATTCTGATAGTCATGAGAGCCCAATTGAAAGCTCAGATGAAAATAATCATGATTTACCGCAAAATCAAACTGATGCACGAACAAACGTAAATGAAGATGTGAATGATTATCATGATGCCCAACATAGAGGTGAGGATTAATAATGAAAGCATTCTTACAAGAATACGGTAGCCAACTTTTATCGAAAGCGGTAGAACATTTTTATATTTCTATGTTTGCATTATTGTTAGCGATTGTAGTAGCTGTCCCTTTAGGTATTTTATTATCAAAAACGCAACGCACTGCTAATGTGGTATTAACAGTTGCTGGCGTGCTTCAAACCATTCCTACTTTGGCTGTGCTAGCCATCATGATTCCAATATTTGGAGTAGGAAAAACACCAGCTATTGTTGCATTATTTATCTATGTACTTTTACCAATTTTAAATAATACAGTATTAGGTGTTAAAAATATCGATAAAAATGTTATTCAAGCTGGTCAAAGTATGGGAATGACTAAATTTCAATTAATGAAAGATGTTGAGATGCCTTTAGCTTTACCACTTATTATTAGTGGTATTCGTCTATCAAGTGTATACGTCATTAGTTGGGCAACACTCGCAAGTTATGTAGGTGCGGGTGGACTTGGGGATCTTGTATTTAATGGATTAAATCTCTATCAACCACCTATGATTATTAGTGCAGCGATTGTTGTTACTTTATTAGCATTAGTTATTGACTTTATACTTTCATTAGTTGAAAAATGGGTTGTACCTAAAGGATTAAAAGTATCTAGATAAATGGGAGGAATTGACATTGAAGAAGTATTTTAACTATACACTGATTCTGGTTGCATTATCTCTCATCGTGTTATCTGGATGCAGTTTACCAGGCTTAGGTGATGGAAATGCAAAAGATGATGTGAAAATTACAACGACTGAAACAAGTGAAACTAAGATTATAGGTCATATGGAAAAATTATTAATTGAACATGAAACTGATGGAAAAATCAAACCGACGTTGATTGGGAACCTAGGTTCTAGCATTATTCAACATAATGCGTTACAACGAGGAGATGCAAATATGTCAGCTGTACGATACACAGGTACTGAATTGACGAGTGTATTAGCAGCTAAACCTACTAAAGATCCTGAAAAAGCCATGTCTGAAACACAACGCTTATTTAAAAAGAAATATGATGAAAAGTTTTATCATTCACTTGGGTTTGCGAATACATACGCATTCATGGTGACAAAAGAAACGGCTAAAAAGTATCACTTAGAAAAAGTATCAGATTTAGAGAAATATAAAGATGAACTACGTCTTGGAATGGATACCCAATGGATGAACCGTGCAGGTGATGGATATCCAGCTTTTGTTAAAGATTATGGATTTAAATTTGATAGTGCGCTTCCAATGCAAATTGGTTTAGTATATGATGCATTAAAAAATAATAAATTAGATGTAGCAGTTGGGTATTCAACAGATGGACGTATTGCAGCTTATGATTTGAAAATATTGGAAGATGATCGTAAATTCTTCCCGCCTTATGACGGTAGTCCACTTGCAAATGAACAATTAATAAAGGATAATCCAGAAATCGATAAGGCACTAAAAAAATTAGAAGGTAAAATCTCAACAGAAGAAATGCAGAAGTTAAATTATGAAGCGGATGGAAAAGGTAAGGAACCTGCAGTGATAGCTGAAGAATATTTAAAGAAACATCATTACTTTGAAGAAAAGAAAGGTGGTCATAAGTAATGAAAGGTAATTTGTTACATTCAATCATCGAATATTACTCACTGAACTGGGCCTTTCTTCTAGAACTGTTCTTCAAACATCTATTAATGTCGGTATATGGTGTGTTGTTTGCTTGTATAATTGGAATTCCTATTGGTATTTTCATAGCTAAGTATAGACGTTTATCGTGGCCGGTGATTACAATTGCAAATATTATACAAACTGTTCCAGCAATCGCTATGTTGGCCATACTTATGTTGGCTATGGGATTAGGACCAACAACTGTTGTTGTAACTGTATTCCTGTATTCGTTATTACCTATTATTAAAAATACTTATACTGGTATTGTAGAAGTTGATGAAAATATTAAAGATGCTGGTAAAGGTATGGGAATGACGGGGAATCAAATATTAAGAATGATAGAGTTACCATTATCTTTATCTGTTATTATTGGTGGTGTTAGAATTGCACTTGTTGTTGCTATCGGAATAGTAGCGATTGGGTCATTTATCGGTGCTCCAACACTAGGTGATATTATTATTCGTGGTACAAATTCAACAGATGGAACAACATTCATCTTAGCAGGTGCCATACCAATTGCTTTAATAGCAATTATTATAGATATAGGATTACGTTATCTAGAAAAACGTTTAGATCCTACTCGTAAAAACAAAAAAGATTCAATGCAAAAACATCAAGTACAAAAATTACGTTAATAGATATCAATAAACTTAATTAATATAAAAAGCATAGACAGTGACTGAAACAGAGATTATTTTAGTCAACAGTTGCTTATACATTAACAATGCCTGGAACACAAAATAATGTTCCAGGCATTGTTTGTTTAATATATTTAGTTTTCAGGGGTATTTTAGATATATTTATAGTTTTGGGTAATTATAATAAGATTGGAGCAAGGATAGGAACTACTGCTACAACAATAACGCCAACGATGACAACTGCAATACTTCCCATTGATTCTTCAGTCTCACCCAATTCTTTAGCTGCCGCGACACCTAAAGTGTGTCCACTTGTCCCTAGTGCAAGTCCTCTGGCAATAGGGTTAGATATTTTAAATAATTTAACTATTTTAGCACCTAAAGCAGAAATGACAACTGCATTTAAAATAACTGCGAGTGAGGTTAATTCTTTGACACCACCGATACCGTCAGATACAGGTAATGCAATTGCTGTCGTTGCAGCTTGAGGTAGCATAGATGCTATAATTTGATTGCCAAATTGGAATGTTATTGCAACAAGATAAATTAATAACAAGGCAATAATTGTACCAACAGCTATACCACCAAATATTTGTAACCAATATCTTTTTAATACTTCGCGCTTGCGATATAAAGGAATCGCAAAGCATATTGTAGCTGGTTCTAGAAAGAAATTAATAATGTCGCCACCGATTTTATAATTCTCATAACTAATTCCAGTCAATTTCAAAAAAGCAATACCTGCAACCATACTTACGAATAAAGGTGCTAGTAAAAAGAAACCATTCGTTTTTTTATAAAAATAAGTCGCTATGACAAATGGTATTAATGATACTAATATCCCAAAATAAGGTGTATTGATTCCTAAATGTTCAATCATTGATTACCCTCCTATGTGACTTGTTTCTTCATTTTTCTCTTTAGAAGGGAAAAGTGATTTCGTCACTAATAATTGTGACGCAAAGCCAGTACAAATTAATAATAAAAGTGTTGAAATAATAATAAGTAAAATAATTAAAATAGGGCTTTGCTTAAGGATTGGTAAAGAGTTAATGACTGAAATACCAGCTGGTACGAATAGGAATCCAATATTATTGGTTAATGCAGTTCCCACAGTCTCAACTTGACCTAATTTCACAATGCCTGTACACAATGCGATAAATAATAGTACGAGTCCAATGACTGAAGCTGGCATTGGTATAGGCATAAATGATTCAATAATTTTTGATATAAGTAAAATCACTGCAATCGTTAATGCTTGTTGAAAAATACTGTATTTCATTGACTTCTTGTTATCAACCGCTTTGTTTTTAACGAGATGCGTTTGTTCCAAAATAACCATTCCCCTCTGTTTTCTTCATGGTTATATTATAGAATGAAAGCGTTTACTATATGTAGTTTCATAGCTCACTTACAAATATTTTAGGGTGAGGTGCACCATTTTAAAGGTGAAATTCATAAAGCATGATTTAAATTTTATTGAAGACCGAGTTGTTGTTTAAAAGTCTTCATATAAGAACGACTAACTTGATATTTAAATTCATGGGTTAACGTCAGCTGATATGTATAATTAAACCAATGTTCTATTGTTTGGATATGTTCTTTATTAACGATAGTAGCGCGATGTATTTTAATAAATAGTGAGGAAGGTAGTTTTTTCTCGTAATGATTAAGTGTTTCGGTCGTTTCATAACTTTGTTTTGTTGTATCTATCGTAGTAATCCCATTATTAACAGATAATGCGATAATGTCTGTGAAATTTAAGATGTGAATACGTTCATCCACTTCAATTGGTAGTACATGTGTTTGAGCGTGCTCATCATCACTATAATCAATATATTTAGGTGTGATAGTTTTATCTTTGTTTTTTGATTTATCTTTAGCCATGCCAACTTTATTTACAGCTTGATTAATACGATCTTTTTCAAAAGGTTTTAGTATATAATCGGTTGCATTTAATTCAAAAGCTTTGACTGCGAATTTCTCGTGAGCGGTTGCAAAGATAATATGTGGTGATTGCTTCATTTTATTAATTTTTTGAGCTAAATCAATACCACTTTCATCCATTAAATTTATATCTAAGAATATTAAGTCAAATGTGTTGTAGAGTAACTTCTCCAATGTTTCTTCTATGTTTTCTGCTTCTTCAATTTCATCTATAGCATCATTAAGATTTAAAAGATATTGTAATTCATTTCTTGCAAGTGGCTCATCATCAACGATTAACGCTTTCATTAAAGTGTTCCTCCTTAGAAGATTTGTACGGAATTAAACAACTTACAGTCGTGCCTGATTGAGAAGATTGAATGTTCAGTGCCGATGTTGTTCCAAATAGTCCAGTAAGTCTTTTATTAAGATTGACTAAGGCATTACCAGTACCAGTGGTAGACGTCACTGTCGTATATCCAATGATATCTAATTGATCAGCTGGTATGCCTTGCCCATTATCTTGAACAGATATACTTAAGTAGTCTTGTTTCATGCTAACATTCACATCAATATGATTATTCACTTTACGATTTTTAAATGCATGTTTAATAGAATTTTCCACTAATATTTGAATTATAAAAGGTGGGATAAGCGCATCTTGACACTGATCATCAATTCGATAATGTATGTTAAATCTATTTGGATAACGTGCTTGCTCTAAGGATAAATATGCTGCTACTTGTTGTAATTCCTTTTGTAAAGTAATTGTATTATTACGTGCACCATTAAGATTAGAGCGGAAGAACTGACTGAGTTGAATCAGTAAACGTCGTGCTTTTTCACTATCAATTCGTACTAGTGCTGATATAGTGTTAATAGCATTAAAAAAGAAATGTGGATTGACTTGTGCTTGTAATGATTTAATTTCAGCGTCTTTCAACAATTGTCCCTGCATTTCAGCTTGGCCTAGTTCTAGCTGTGAAGAAAATATATTAGCGAGGCCTTTTGCGAGTTGTTGGTCTGAAGTTGAAATAATATTGTTATCAGTGAAGTAAAATTTTAAAGTCCCTGCGATTTCGTTATGTATATAAAGAGGGACGACAATGGCTCCTTCAAGAGGGCAATTAGGATGGTGACATCCAATTCCTTCTCTCGTATGAGCGACTTTTAATTTTCCTGATTGAATCACTTCTTTAGATAAATCTGTAATAATCTCTTTACGTGCTACGTGATGGTCACTGCCTGCACCAATATGTGTTAAAATATCTTTTTTATTTGTAATAGCTACCGCCGACACTTGCATTAATTTTAAAATAATTTCAGCAGCTTGTTGGGCTGATTTTTCATTAAGTCCAGATCGAAAGTAAGGTAGTGTTTCATTAGCGAGTTGTAATACATCATGCGTTTGGACTGCACGCATTTGTTCTTCTTGCTTGATGGTCGACAAAATGATGGTTAAAAATATGGCTGTACCCAAACTATTAATGATAATCATCGGTAGTGCTATAAAACTGACTAATGTAATTGCGTGATGTAAGTTATTTGTAAATAATAATATACAGCTCATTTGAATAATTTCAGTTATTGCACCGATAATAGCACCTTTTTTAATGGACGGATATGTATTTTGTTTTATTGTTTGATGACCGAAGTAACCAGATATGATAGCGATAACTATGGATGAAATGAGATAGGTATATGCGTCAGCCCCGCCAATATATAAACGACATAATCCTGAAATAATCCCTACAATTATAGCTACCCACGGTCCACCTATTAGACCAGAAACACCAATAGTTAATACACGTGTATTGGCCATTGAGGCGTCTTTGCTTAAGTGGTAATAAATATCACCAGATACGATATGGCCATTTTCTATTTCAATTCCTGTAAAATTAGAAATCATAGAGAATATACCAAAAATAATGATTAGTTGGAATTTTGAACGCCATTTGTCACGTTCGCTCATCATTGTTTTAAAATGATTAATATTCATGAGTATATATGCGAGTAAAATAATTAATCCCACGCGTTCAAGTAATAAAATAAATAAATTAAGCATAACGTCAATCCTCATTTAATTTTAAATATCATAAAAAGAAATATATTTTTTTAAAAATAAAAGCACTTACATTGGCTTGTTTCATATATTTATAGTTTATATGAAAACACGATTAAATCAATTATAGTATGGAAAATTGAAACTAGATAGTGTAGAATATGTTTCTATATTTACAAATTTTCTAAAAATTACAAGAAATTAAAAAAGAAACATATCTAGGATGAATGAATATTAACATGATAAATGATTTAGTCATATATTTATTTTAGTTAAAAAGTTGTTCTAAATATGATAAAGTTTCTTAATGTAAAAATGATATTAGAGGAAAACAAATAAAAGATTTGTAAAATAAGAAATGGATATTGTAATTAAATAAGTCTTATTAGAGATTTCTAATTAATTGTGAAGGAGTAAGTGATAGATGAATACATCACAAAAGTTTAGGGGAGATAATCGCTTATTATTAGGGATTATTTTAGGGGTTATTACATTTTGGTTATTTGCACAATCACTTGTAAATCTAGTTGTGCCATTACAATCATCATACAATAGTGATATTGGCACCATTAATATAGCAGTTAGCTTATCGGCACTATTTTCTGGTTTGTTTATTGTAGGTGCAGGAGATATTGCAGATAAAATTGGTAGAGTAAAAATGACATACATAGGCTTAGCACTTAATATTGTTGGGTCAGTTTTAATCATTATTACGCCATTACCAAGTTTATTGATTATTGGACGGGCTATTCAAGGATTGTCAGCGGCGTGTATAATGCCAGCGACACTCGCAATCATTAATGAATATTATATCGGGACAGCACGACAACGTGCATTAAGCTACTGGTCTATCGGTTCATGGGGAGGTAGTGGTGTTTGTACTTTGTTTGGTGGTTTAATGGCAACTAACCTTGGATGGCGCTCAATCTTTATTGTTTCAATTATTCTGACAATATTATCCATGTTTCTCATTAAACATACACCCGAAACAAAAGCAGAGCCTATAGGAGATCAACCGACAGAGACAAAGAAATTTGATGTTGTTGGTTTAATCATCTTAGTGGTCAGCATGTTAAGTATTAATGTGATAATAACTCAAACCTCTCAATTTGGTTTGTTCTCACCATTTATTTTGGGACTTATTGCAATTTTTGTTATATCGTTAATTATATTCGTGATTTACGAAAATAAAATCAAACAACCACTTGTCGATTTTGATATCTTTAAAAACAAAGGTTATACAGGTGCAACGATTTCAAACTTTATGTTGAATGGTGTAGCTGGTGGTACATTGATTGTAGTAAATACTTTTTATCAGCAAAAATTAGATTTTAACTCTCAGGAAACTGGATATATTTCACTTACATACCTAATTGCAGTATTAATTATGATACGTGTGGGTGAAATGATATTACAATCGCTAGGACCTAAAAGACCATTGTTACTCGGAAGTGCGTTGACCGTCATAGGATTAATATTATTATCTTTGACGTTTTTACCTAATGCTTGGTATATAGCGTCAAGTGTCATTGGTTATTTATTATTTGGTACCGGTTTAGGTATTTATGCAACACCATCCACGGATACAGCTGTTGCACAAGCACCAGATGATAAAGTAGGCGTCGCATCCGGTGTATATAAGATGGCATCATCCTTAGGAAATGCATTTGGTGTGGCCATCTCAAGTACAGTTTACAGCGTACTTGCGGCCCAACTGAATCTGACTTTAGGTGGTTTTACTGGAGTAATGTTTAATGCGCTTATAGCATTATTAGCATTCCTATCTATTTTGTTCTTAATACCGAAAAAACAATCTAATGTATAAGAATATAGTCATCAACTTTTAAATTCATCTTTAATATTGAAATGGAAAAATATGAATTTGTGTCTGGGACATCACTGGTGTCTCAGACATTTTGATATATTGACATCGAGAACTCAGTAAAAATAAAGGTATGAAGAAGTCTATAAATTCTAATTCTTGTTAAAGAGAAAAGAGATAATCCAGTCAATATGAAACTATTTCTACTCATATTTTAAAAACGCAACTGAAATTGAATAATAAATTAACAAAGAAACGATTTACTGTGCTAATAAAATGTTGAGTGAGCAATGTACGTTTGAGAGGATAATACTTATTCGTAATTAACAGAAAATTCTTACAAATTAACCGTATTATATTGACTGGTATGTAGTAAAGTAGTATTTTAAAAACAATATAGAATTGTAAGGAGATGGAATATATGAAAATAGCAATTGCAGGTTCTGGCGCATTAGGTAGTGGATTTGGTGCTAAGTTGTTTCAACATGGTTATGACGTCACTTTAATTGATAATTGGGAACCTCAAGTTACTACAATACAACAGGACGGTCTACATATAGATATTAATGGTGAAGCGCATCATTTCAGGCTACCTATGTATAGACTAACGGAAATTCCTAAAGCAACGTCCTATGATATTGTTTTTCTATTTCCTAAATCTATGCAATTAGAAGAGGTGCTTAGTCATATTCAACCCCATCTTCATGATAATACTATTGTTGTGTGCACTATGAATGGTTTGAAACATGAACGTCTTATACAACAATATGTTTCTATAGATAGAATTGTACGTGGAGTAACAACTTGGACTGCCGGTATTGATCAACCTGGTCACACGCACTTAATGGGGCAAGGTCCTGTTGAAATTGGGTGTCTCGTGCCCGAGGGAAAAGAAAGCGTAGATATTATTCTTAATCTGCTAAAAAATGCAGAATTAAAAGGTGTGAAAAGTGAACATTTACATCAATCAATTTGGAAAAAAATATGTGTTAATGGAACAGCTAATTCTTTATGTACTATACTTGAATGTAATTTGGCAGCACTGAATAATAGTGATGACGCTAAAAATTTGATCTATAAAATTACACAAGAAATTGTTCATGTTGCAACAGTTGATGATGTTCATCTTAATGTTGATGAGATTTTTGATTACTTAATTGCTTTAAATGATAAAGTAGGCCCACACTATCCTTCTATGTACCAAGACTTAATTAAAGATAATCGAACAACTGAAATAGATTATATTAATGGAGCAGTTAGTAAATTAGGGAAAGAGAATCATATTGCTACACCTGTAAATGATTTTGTAACAAATCTTGTACATGCTAAAGAAAATCAACGTGGTGCACAATGATAAAACAATATGGATCGTTTGAGTTACAAGCTCTTTTTAAATTATTAACATGGCATATTTAATAGTGGAGAACGAAAAGCACGCTATAAACAATTTTTACAAGATTGTTTATAGCGTGCTTTTTTATGACTCTTCAGTTAATAACTCACTATTGTCTTTATGATGCTCTAATTTTTGTTTGAGTTTTTTAGCTTCATGTAGTGCCACTTTCTTATAGTGAGAGTGGGCAAAATGCATTTGCACAATTAGAAAAGCAGCGCTTATACTCCAATATAAGCCCAAAGCTGCAGCAGAATGTAGAGATGCATATGTTATGAATATCGGTGAAAATACCATCATAAAATAATAAGTTTTTCTTTGATCTTTTGGATAATGGATTGAGTTTACAAGTGGTTGAACAAAATACATGATTGCTGCGATTATTGTCATAATCAAATCAGGTTGCGTTAAATCAAACCATAAGAAGTGTGGGTATTCAGTAATTCCGTGACTCGAAGGGTACTTCAAACTCATATAAAGCCCCATTAATATAGGCATTTGTATAAGAACAGGCAGACACCCTAACATATTTTTTAATGGATTAATCCCATACGATTGATACTTTTTCAAAAGCAATTGATTGGCTGCATTGCGTTCTTCTTGTGATGTTGCGTGTTTCATTTTATCTCTTATAGCATCCAATTCTGGTTGGACGACTTTTGTTTTTTCGCGCATCATATGCATATTCTTAACTTGTATTAACATGAAAGGTAATAGGATGAAACGAACTATGAGTACAATAGAAATAATAGCAAAGCCATAGTTATCCTGAAAAACTCTGCCAAGAAAATGAAGAAATTCATCCATAGATTTTACAAAAACGTTATAAAATATACCAGTTTGGTTCTCTTCTTTAGAATAATCGCATCCAGCTAGTAAAATGATAAAACCTAATAAAGTGATGAAAAGTCGTTTATGCATAGTGATACTTCCTTTTGTTAATAATTATATTAATTTTATGATAAATGATGTTCAAGTTCATCAAAATAGTATAATATTGCATGATTTAAAAATAACAAAGTCATTCTTAGGTGTGTATCGCATGTCTTAAATGTGGCTTTTTAATGCTTAGGTGTTGTTTTATGTTTTTTATTTTCATCAGAATGGTAAGTTATACTTAATAAAGATAACCAAATTAGTAACATGGTTATGGCTAGATATACACTTACAATTAAATATTTCGAATGTAAAGGTAACCATGATAAAACAAACCCCCAAGTTGCATCTCCTAATATTATCAAAGGAAGTAGGTAAAAAAGAATATTTATTGCTACAAATCCCAACAAAATGATGCTGAACATGATTGAAGTTCGTAAACATTTACGGATGAAGATGTGACCATCACGTAATTTTAAGATTTTACTAAAAACTAAGATACTAAATATGACCATGAATATATCGGCCAGTGTGGAAATGATAAGTTGCATATTTTTCGTTTGGTTCACTTTTTCTTCTATGGTTGTGTAATGACGATTATTCATAATTTGAGTATTTAAATGTTCCGCTAGACGAGTCACTTGACTTGAATTTGTATTCGCTAATACGACAATGCCATAAGATTTACGAATATTTAATAAAATTTGTGACGAGAAATTATCTAAAACGCCGGTATGTAATACGAGATGGTCATCAGTATTTATAAACCATCCTGAACCGTAGCTATCTGCGTTAAGCTCACTATTTAATGAGTTAGATAATACCTGATGCGATTGACGAATTAACTGGACTTGTGATTTTGAAGTAGGGTGGATCTGTAGTTGGACCCACTTTGCTAAATCACTTGTACTTGACATCATATATGCTGCAGGCGTATCACCGATGTTAAACTCTGGTTGTGCAACTTTATTTTCATTATCTTCCCATATGTAACCTAATGCTTCGTTATTAGCTTTCGTATTATTTACTTTAAAAGTGGTATGTTTCATTTTTAAAGGGGCTAAAACATGCTTTTGGATGTATGATGTATAGGATTGATGGGTAACATTTTGAATAATAAGACCTAAAATATCATAATTCATATTCGAATATTCAAAAGTTTCTCCAGGTGCATGGTTCAGAAGTTTTCCTTTTGCAAAATTAACGATATTTTCAATACTATCGTACTGTTTAGAATAACGATTTTCTTCAGTGATATCTCCAGGTATACCACTAGTTTGAGCTAATAGCTGTTCAATAGTAATATCAATTTTTTTGTCTTCATACTTCATTTTAAATCCAGGTATAAATGTACTTACTTTGTCATTTAAATTTATTTTTCCTTCTTGAACTAATTGTAGAATTGCATAACCTGTAAAAGCTTTAGTATTGGATGCAATTTCAAATTGAGTATGTGGGTTTACCTTTGCTTTTTTTTCAATATTGGCATAACCATATCCTTTATTTAAAAAGATTTTATTGTCTTTGATGATTAATATTGCTAGTCCGGGGATATCTCCTTTCTTCATTGCTGTCTCAACCATTTTATCAATATGTTTTTGAGAAGCATGTGTCAATATCGTCTCATTCTTACTATGTGTAATTTCTCGTGTTGTAATTGAAATTATAGATAAAATGGTCATCAAAAAAATGACAACAATGACAAACAGTTTTATCTTCATTAAGCATCCTCTACTTTAAATTTAAAAATTTATTGCCTGCGTTATGGCAACAATAAGTGAATTTATTATAACAGTTTTGGTGTATAAAGTTACAGATAACGAATAGATATTGGGTTAGCTATATCTTAATCAAGTAGTCTTCTTAGTGAAAAACAATAAATTTTAAAGTGTAATAAAACGCTAATAGAGTAAATGTAATGATTAAAGATATGTGAAGTAGCTATACAATTTTGTTTTATGGGAGTATAGTTTTATCCATCAAAATGAGTTAAAGAGGTAGGAGTCATGTTCATCCAATTTAAAAGACTTTTGATTGGTAGACCTAAAAGAAACAGAGACTTAAAAAATGAGAAAATTTCAAAATTTAAAGGATTAGCTATCCTATCATCCGATGCGTTGTCATCAGTTGCATATGGTCCTGAACAGATATTAATTACATTATCGGTGATAGGAGCTGTAGCATCTTGGTATACGTTGCCTATTGCTGGAGCAGTTCTAATATTATTAACAGCTTTAATTTTATCTTATAGACAAATTATTTATGCTTATCCAAAAGGTGGGGGAGCGTATATTGTTTCTAAAACAAATCTTGGTGAGAAATGGGGATTGTTAGCTGGAGGGTCTTTATTAGTCGACTATATATTAACGGTGGCAGTGAGTATTTCTTCAGGAGCAGATGCTTTTGTTGCCGCATTTCCTCACTTATATCATTTTAAAGTGCTTATTGCATGCTTATTAGTACTCTTTATTTTAATGATGAATTTAAGAGGTTTGACTGAATCAGCAACTGTATTATCATATCCAGTCTACTTATTTATTATAGGTTTAATTGTTTTGATAGTCGTTGGAACATTTCGCGTAGCTACTGGACAAATTGCACCACATATCCATTCCACTGTAGGGAGTACTGTGCCAGGTGTTACGTTATTTTTACTTTTAAAAGCATTCTCATCTGGAGCATCATCACTTACAGGTGTAGAGGCAATATCCAATGCAGTAACAAATTTTAAAAATCCAGCACCTAAGAATGCAGTCAAAACTTTAGTCACTATGGGTACAATTTTAGCAGTGTTACTAGTAGGTATTGTTGTACTCTCATATATATATGGAATTATGCCTCAAACTGAAACGACCGTACTATCACAACTTGCGTCCCAAATATTTGGTGAAAATGTAGCGTTTTATTTTATACAAGCTACTACAGTTATGATTTTGGTATTGGCTGCTAATACAGGTTTTACAGCATTTCCTATGCTTGCTGCATCAATGTCTAAGGACAAATATATGCCACGTATGTTTACTGTTCGTGGTGATCGTCTCGGTTATTCAAACTCGATTATTATATTAGGTGTATTAGCCATCATTTTAATTATTCTATTTGAAGGAATGACAGAGAACCTCATTCCATTATATGCAGTAGGTGTTTTTATTCCATTTACGCTTGCTCAGTTTGGTATGGTTTTAAAGTGGCTTCGAGAACGCCCTGAACGATGGGGAATAAAGCTTACTATCAATTTAATTGGTGGTACGATTACGTTTATCGTATTCATGATTTTACTTATTACCAAACTGAATCAAGTATGGCCAATTCTTTTATTTTTACCTTTTGTTGTATTTATTTTTATTAGAATTCATGTACATTATGAGAATATAGCATGTGAATTACGATCTGAAATTGATATACACGACATTCCTGTTGTAGATCGCAATTTAGCGATTGTACCAATTCAAAGTATTACAACTGTAGTTGATAAATCTATTTATTATGCTAAATTATTAGCTAATGATGATGTTATTGCAGTACATGTGACATTTGGTGATGAGGATGAGCAAGCTTTTATGACTAAGTGGAAAAAACATTTTCCTGATGTAAGACTTGTGATTTTACATTCAGAGTATAGAAGTATTATTCGTCCGATTTCACGATTTATAGATAAAATTCGTAAAAAAGCGAATGATAAAAATTATTTAATTACAGTAGTCGTTCCAGAATTTATCCCTAAAAAGGCTTGGCAGCACTTGTTGCACAATCAAACGAGTTTACGTTTAAAATTGCATTTAATTTATCAAAAAAACGTTACTTTGTGTACTATTCCATTCAAATTAATGAAATAAAAAAAGGACCAAATACACTTGATTAAAGTGAAATTTTGGTCCTTATTATAATGGAGTATATTCGCTTTTAGATAATATATATTTTGCAAATCTTGATGATTAATATTGTAAAGTCATAGGTTATAATTAAGTTTAATCACATTTTACTTTAATGTTGCTGTCTTTCGGCTAAAGATTCAGCATTGCTCTTGTATTTCTTATAATAAAAGAATAAGAAGATAAACCATAACGGTGAAATAAAAATTGCTACTCTAGTATCTTTGCTAAAGAATAGTAGAATAAAGATGAATAAGAAAAAAGATAACACAATATAGGCAATAATCTTTCCACCCCATAATTTAAATGCACTTGATCGATGTCGTTCGGGATTCTTCTTTACGTATGCGATGTAAGAGACGATAATCATTCCCCATACTACAAGGAATAGAACAGTAGATAATGTCGTTACATAAATAAATAATTTAATAGCATCTGGGAAAACAAAATTTAATAAAGCGGCGATTAACAATGTTATTGAAGATACAAACATTGAGAGATAAGGCACACCATTAGAATTAGTTTTTGTTAATGCTTTAGGACCTAAACCTTGTTTCGCTAAACCAAATAAAATTCGACTATTAGAATATATTCCGCTGTTCGTTGCAGATGCTGCTGCAGTTAAAACAACAAAATTAACTATGCCTGCAGCAAAGGGCACACCAATTAGTGTGAATAATTTAACAAACGGACTACTATCAGGATCAACTTTAAACCATGGAATGACAGACATGATTACAAGTAAACCACCTATATAAAATAATAAAATTCGTATTGGAACGTTATTTATTGCTTTAGGAATTGTTTTTTCTGGATTTTTGGTTTCACCAGCTGTGACGCCTATAAGTTCTATACCTATAAATGAATATACAGCAATTTGGAAGGACATTAAAAATCCAGCTACGCCATGTGGAAACATACCGCCATGATGTATTAAATTACCAAAAGAAGCATGTCCATATTCTGTTTTAAATGATAAAAAAATCAGAACTAAACCTACAATAACCATCGTAATAATTGTAACGACTTTAATTATAGAAAACCAAAATTCAAGTTCTCCAAATAATCTGGCACCAAGCAAATTAAACGATATAAGTATGAGTACAATAAATAGCACTGTCAACCAGTGTGGGACTTGTGGGTACCAATAAGCAAAATATTGTCCCATCGCAGTGAGATCCGACATGCTAGAGACAATCCAACAAACCCAATAGGTCCACCCAATTACAAATCCACCAAACGGACCAAGGTATTCATTTGCAATATCTACGAATGAATTAAATTTAGAGTTACTTAATAATAATTCACCAAGAGCTCTCATAAAAGCAAATAACACTATACCTATCAACATGTAAGTAAAGAGTAATGAAGGTCCGGTTAGAGAAATTGTCTGTCCTGAACCTAAAAATAAACCAGTTCCTATAGCACCACCAATAGCAATTAATTGAATATGCCTATTATTCAATTCTCTTTGTAGCTGTTTTGCCATCAACTTCCTCCTTAAGGATACATATATGAAAGCGTTTACTTAAGTTTATCTTATCCAACATATTTTGAAAAAGCAAGAATTTTCAGAAATATAAGTGGATATATGTATTAATATGGTATCTTAAATTAATAGTTATAACCTTGTAATAAAAAATTATGAAATACAATGAAAGAAAAGTTTATATTAAAAATTATGCTTAATTATAGACATTATTTTACAAATAGCAAGTATAATGATAATTAATCACATGAATTAACTTTCATTTATCTCTATGTAATAATGTAAGTTATTATAAAGAAAAATGAGGATTGAGAAGATGAAAATAGGTACTATTTCTGACCTACACATTGACCGTCATCCACACTTAAATCCTGAAATATATTTAGAAAAGCTTTGTCAGGTGATTAAACAAAGGTCTATTGAGTTACTTATCATAGCAGGGGATATATCTAATGACTATCGGATAAGTTACAAATTTATTCAAAGCATTCAAGAAATAAGTGGTATACCTACTTATTTTGTTCCTGGGAACCATGATTTGTGGTCTGACCAAGTAGATAAAACTTCAACAGAAATACTATCATTCTTTCGTTTAAAAAAGGAATGCTTAATAGGCAATCCAATCATTATTAATGATCAATATGCAATTGTAGGCCATGTCGGTTGGTATGATTATAGCTATGCAGATAATCGTTTTTCTCAGCAAAAAATAGCAAGTGGTAAACATTATGGTGCAACTTGGCAAGATAAAGTAAGAACAGATTGGTCATTATCAGACCCGCAACTATCCCTCTTAGCTGCTCAAGAGGTTGAAAAAGACATTAACAATGTAAGTCCACGTCAAATTATACTAGTTACGCACGTTGTAACACATCCTCAATTCGTAGTACCAACGCCTCATCGTATTTTTGACTTTTTTAATGCATTTATTGGTACTCATGATTTTGATACTATTTATAAAAATTATCCTATTCGATTTAGTGTAATGGGGCATGTTCATTTTAGAAAAAAACTTGTTGAAAACAACATAATATATATATGTCCGTGCTTAGGATATCAAAGACAATGGATGACAGACGATATAACATATGAAATAAATCATGCTTTAGTCGATTTTGATATTTAGTATCAACTTATTTAATAAAGCCTCTAGAAACTGAAATTAAACAGTCTCTAGAGACTTTATTATTAATTATCGATATATATGCATTTTCTTCCTGGTGCATTATAACTATTTTCCAAAGTGCGTTTTTTAATTTTGATGATTTGTTTAGAGTTAGGAATAATAGATGGGAAAATAACAAATTTTGTTAAACGACTCCATAACGGATCAATATAATAATAATAGTCATCATCGTACCCTATTAATAAAGTGACGTGAATATTTGAGACTAGTTTTGTTGGTTGATTGTCGAAATGAAATACACGTCGAAGCGGTTTAGAACCTAAACTAGTATGATAAATGATGACCGGCTGACCTTTGTCGATAAATTTTTCAAGTTGATTTAATGATGTACCTGTACCATCTACAATTCGAGAATCATATTGTTTAAGAAATGGCGCAAAAGCATCAGGAAATATTGTTTGATGATGACCAAATTTAACTAACAAAGGATGACCAACATAGCCTTTATAGGGATTGGTCGGATGTTTAGGCCAGTGACTCATTATTTGTGTTGCTTTAATATCGTAATGATTAAATTGTAATAGCATCGCTGCGGATACTCCCTCACACCCCATAACAAAAGGGATAGGGAATAGCTGACTTATAGGCTTTACTGGTAAAATTATCTTCATAAAATGTATCCTCTAATAACTTTGATAAAACATATTATATAACGTGCGATTTATTTAGTATACAAAATTGATTTAGACAAACTTGAAATGAGCGTTTTCATCAGATATTCAGAGTAGAAAGGGATGAATTAGTATTAAAATTGTCAAGTGAATGAAAATTGAAATAAAAATAGGAACGTTCATTAAAACACTACTAAACGTAAATTTAGAATTACAAGTCTATGGGTACTATTAAAATAGAAAATAGGAGTGGCACTTAATTATACTACATTGTCATTTCACTCCTATATTTTGATTTACGAATAACTATGTTTTTTTCATAAATAATTTGAAATATATAATTTGTAATGCAATAAGTAAAACAGCTGTCGCACTAATAATAATTAGATACGGAGACATATCATGCTGACCGTTCAAACCAACTAGAGGAGAAATGAGGCCTCCTAAAATAAATTGGAATAGGCCAAGTAAACTTGAAGCATTGCCACTTCCGCCTGTACGTTCAGCCATTGCCATAGAAAAACAAAGTGGTGCTATAGAAGTGACTGGACAAATATTAATAAAAAAGCCAATAAGTAAAACATACAATGGAAGATGTAATGTTAAAGTAAATATTAAAATTACAACACCTAACATTTGAATGATTGTTAAATATATGAGCATCGTATATCGGCTTATCTTTTCTACTATAATAGCAGTTATCTGACTAACGACTATCAAACCAACTCCATTAATAGCAAACATTGCACTATATTGAAGTGGTGTCATATGATACATCTTTTGTGAAATAAAAGGTGCGGCTGACGAATAACTGAATAACATGACATAAGTTAATCCTTGCAATAGCATCGGAATAACGAAGGTGGGTCTTGTTAATAACAGACCAAAATCTTTAAATATTGCTTTAAATTTTAACTGAGATTGTTCTTGATGGAGCCCAACTGGCATCTTTAATAAGATGCCTAAGATGACTATTAAGGCAATGATTGTTAAAAATATAAAAATCATTCTCCAACTTGCAATAGATAAAGCAAGGCCACCTAACAGTGGAGCAATAATGGTGATTATACCATTTATGACCATAAGAGAAGTTAAAAATTTTGCTAATTCGTCTCCGTCATAATTATCTCCAATAGAAGCTTTGGCTATGACGATTGCACCACCTCCTGCTAAACCTTGAATTAAACGGATAATTAAAAATATTGTTAAATGAACTGTAAACACTGATAATAATGAGGCTATTAAATATCCAATCAATAAAATGAGTGCCATTTTTTTACGACCTAATACATCTGATAGTGGCCCAAATACAAATTGACCAATAGCTAAACCTATCATAGCAAAGGATAATGTAAGTTGTATTTCTGAAATTGATGAACCAAACGCATGCTGAACTTTAGGTAAAGATGGTCCGTACATATCAATAGTCAAAGGACCAAATGCAGTCATAACGCCAAGTATAACGATTAATATTTTAGATAAGTGTTTGGAACTTGTAGTCATCATCATTATCCTCCTAGAAAAGTTATAGCATCTATTATATACGTTTTACATAAAAAAGTAATCAGCATACACAAATAAAAAAGCAGAGTATTATCCAATAAGCATTGATAGTTTTGTCAACGTAATATTGGTCAAAGAAAAAATTGGTAAATAAACGTCATTCAATCACCGACTGTCTTTGATAAAAAAGAACCCGAGACAAGTATCTATGTCCCAGATTCTTAAGATTTTGTAGATATTTAGTTTGAAGTCTCATGCCTTTAGTTTCCTGAATTTGATCCATTCAAGATATTTTCTAGTTTAGCTTTAATACTATCAAATTTTGTATTGATGTCTTCAAGCATGTTGTTAACTTTACTTTGATTTTCGTTATTAAGTTGAGCGTTATTTGCATTTTTCAGTTTGTCGATTTGGTTTTGATAAAATTTTGTGAATTTAGAATCCGCATTAGTTTCTTCATTTTGTTTTAATTGATCAATTTGATTTTGTAGTTTATCAATTTGGGATTGGGTGTCCTTTTTATTTTTTATATCGCTTTTGGCTGAATCAACTTGTCGATTAATGTCGTCGTTTTGATTTTCAACTTCTTTTTTATAGTTTTGTGAAACGTTAGGGTCATTACTTACTTTATCATTATTATGATTGATAATTGCACGCGTGATAAAGATAGCTACAATAATGAGTAAAATAACTATGATTGCAATCAGCCATTTTTTAGTTTTGCTTGATTTTTCATTTTCTTCTTCCAATTGCTGCTCACGTCGATAGTCTCTTCCATTGTAATAACGTTCAGGATGATTTTCATACTCTCTATCATTTTCACTTTGTGTTGCACGATTTGAATTTGCTCTCTGTTGGGACTCTTGATGTTGTCGATACATATCTTCTTCTGAACGTTTACGATGATTTTGATATTGGTCATCATATTTGTATGAATCTCTATATTTATCTGTTCTTTTCATATTGTCACCTCATTTAATAATTACGCTCAATCAGTTTTCAATTTTTAATTGTAAAAGTCGTGCGATATTTGTTGTTGTATGTTTAACATGAAGTGCGCCTTCTTTCAAAGCTTCGTCAAGGTGGCATGGACGTTCCATGATACTAAACACGCTATCGATACCGTGGTGATAAATTACTTCGTAATCTTTTCCTAAACTACCACAAATAGCAATGACGGGTATATCATATGATTTTGCAACTTTAGCTACGCCAATGGGTGTTTTGCCATAGATTGTTTGTTTATCCATTTTACCTTCGCCAGTAACAACTAAATTCGCATCTTTTATTCTTTGTTTAAATTGAGTCTCTTCAAGAACTACATCAATTCCAGGACGTAATTCAGCGTTTAGAAACGCAATTAACGCTGTTCCCATGCCTCCTGCAGCACCAGCGCCCGGGATATCTTTTACATTCATATTTAATTCTCTTTCAATTTTATCATGATAGTGACGTAATGCGGAATCCAACTTTGGTATCATCTTTTGTTGAGCGCCTTTTTGTGGACCATAAACTATTGTTGCTCCATTGTCTCCTAATAATGGATTAGTTACATCACAGGCTACTTTAATATTCACATCTTTCAATCGTGGGTTTATACGAGTAATATCAATGTATTCTATTTGAGATAGGGCTAAACCTCCATCGCGAATCTCTTGATTGTTTTTATCTTTAAAAGAGACACCTAAAGCCTTTAACATTCCTACACCACCATCATTCGTGGCACTTCCACCTATTCCTAAAATAATTTTATTAACATCGTGATTAAGTGCATCATTAATGAGTTGGCCGGTACCGTACGAAGTTGTAATAGATGGATCTCTTTCATCTTTACTCAATAATGCTAGTCCTGAAGCAGCTGCCATTTCAATGATAGCTGTTTGGTGTTCGTCGCTTCTCGCATAACTAGCCATGATATTTCTATTAAGTGGATCTTTTACTTCTACGCAATAAGAGGTAGCATTTAAGGCTTCTTTCAATACTTCGGTTGTTCCCTCGCCACCATCAGCCATAGGAATAATGTCATATATAGTACTGGAATCGAACACCTCTTGGAATCCATCTTTAATAGCTAAAGCAGCTTCCTTTGCCGACATACTTTCTTTAAAAGAATCAGGTGCAATGATAACTTTATATGGTGACATTTATATCACTTCCTAAACAATTGGTTTATATTTATTCTATCCAAAAATGAAATTAAACTAAAGAAATCTTGATAATTAAAATGGAAATCATACGTGAATTGTATAATAATAAGAATATAAAATTGACGATGAGCAATATGTATATATTAATATGATTAAAGCTTCAATAAATGTCTATATATTTTCAGTAGATAATTGAATGAATCACATAAAAAGAGAATAAACATGATAATCGTTTAAATGTTAGTTTTGAATTACATCATGAAGAACAGAGAGGTCAACAATGAATTACTTAAAACAATATGAATCATTTTTTTGGTTAATAGGAATTTTTATCTTTTATCTTATAATGGCAATTCTAACACCATTATCAACTACGGATTGGCATGCATATAAAGTTAATCTAAGTCAATATTTGACTCAAGAAAATGGTCGTTATTTAGGACATTTATTTGAATGGGTTGCCGTACATAATATCATAATAAGAGCTTTAATATATGCGATAACTTCGTTTTTAGTTATCTATTTAGTTGCTTATATGGTTCAATTACATACGAATCGTTTTTATTTTATTTTGAGTTTTGTGTTAATGGTTACTGTACCTAATACAATTTATAGCGAAACTTACGGGTGGTTTACTGGATTTTTTAGTTATATACCTGCTACAGTCCTATCACTTTTTATTCTTTTTACTGTAGTTAAAATGATTGAGTCGCACGATACAGTTTCTGAAATGCAATTATGGGTATTTTTATTAGTAAGTTTGTTTGGACAATTCTTCTTGGAGAATCTTTCCATCGCTAATAGCTTAATTATTTTAATAGGAATGGTAGTCTATTTCTTTGTTAAAAAAAGACTCAGTTATTTCTTAATTGTAGGATTTATGCTTAGTTGTATAGGTAACATTATAATGTTTTTAAACTTCAATTATTTTTTAATTAAGGATGGATTAAATACGCATTATTCAATTTCCGATAGTCATGGAATGATACATAAAGCAGGTGTGACGTTATTTAAGCTTGTACCAGAATATATGTTTATTAATCAAATGATTATTCTTACCGTGATATCAATAGTAAGTATAGTTTTACTTAAGCAAAATAAAAGCCTGAAGCATATGAGAGTTTATATTAAAATACCACTACTCTTAGGTTTAATTACTTTACCTATTTATAAGATCTTCGTTTACAATCAATTTCATTTTGAATTATATAAAGCTTCATTTTCTATAGCCGTTTTGAATACAACGATTTGCTTCATTTACATGATAAGTGTGATATACGTTGTGTTTAAAATGATACAGCAAAGATACATAAGAATGATTGTGATGGGGAGTTTTATAGCTATGGCTTCATCTGTTTTGCCACTTTTATTTGTGACGCCTATAAGTTATAGAAATTTTTATTTTATTTATACTTTATGGATCGTGATATTACTTTGTTTAATTCAGCAATGTGATGTGCTATTTAAACAACTTGAACATATAATTAAAATATTTGCGATTATCATCAGCATCATTATGATGATTGGATTTACTTTTATACATATTAGTAGTGTGCACAGAATAGACTTCATTAAAGAACAAATAACACAACATCATCGCTATCAGAAAATAACATTGGAAAGATTACCATTTGAGCGATATACTCATATGACTACACCAAAGTCGAAGGAACAACTTCAAGATTTCAAACACTATTATGATTTGCCCAAAGACATCACATTTAAAGTAGTCCCATATGGTACAAAACAATAACTGTTCAAAGGGGAAATATTATGAAGTTAACCCGAATACATTATGAGATTATAAAGTTTATCATAGTTGGTGGAATTAATACCTTTAACTACTATATAACATACTTATTTTTGTTAAAGGTGTTACATGTGAATTATATGGTTAGTCACATTGTTGGATTTATTGTAAGTTTTATTATTTCATATTATTTAAATTGTTATTTTGTATATAAAGTAAAACCTACAATAGAAAAGTTTTTAAGATTTCCTATCACTCAGATAGTTAATATGGTAATGCAAACGTTATTATTATATATATTCGTAAAGTGGTTGAATATCGCTTCAGAAATTGCACCTTTTGCGGGTCTAATCATTACAATCCCAGTGACATTCATACTTTCTAAGTGGTTACTTAGAGATAAAGTTTAACGTAATCATAAGCACTATTTTTTCCTTTAAGATGAATTGAATTTCTTTTTCAAATATTTACCAATTCGTATTTAGAAAAATTTAATGTATATAAGTCTTTACATATTCATATATGTACAAGGCTTATTTTTAAATAAATAAATAATGAAGTGAAGGAAAGTATTTTTTTAGGCATATCTAATGAAATAATTAGATGAGAAATATAAAAAATGTAGAAATAAAAAAACGTTGTCATTGTGGAACTGATAATTCATACTAATATTAGCAAAAAATAAAGGTGGTAAGTGAAGGTGACTCAAAATGAAAATTTGAAGTTAGCGCAACGAGGTGCATTTCTTAGTTTAGTCATCTATATTATACTTTCTATTGCGAAATATATGACTGGATATGTTTATGATTCGGCGGCAGTTAGAGCGGATGCTTTAAATAACATGACAGACATTTTAGTTTCAGTAGCAGTTATCGTCGGACTTAAAATCTCTATTAAACCTGCTGATCAAAACCACCCATATGGGCACTTAAAATCTGAAAATATTTCCACATTGCTAGTATCATTCATTATCATGTTTGTGGGAATACAAGTTATTATAGAAAACTTTCCGAGATTATTTACACATGATTCACATATTCCTAACTTTATTACTATTATTATAAGTATGATCAGTGGACTTGTGATGTTATGTGTCTTTGCTATTAATTATCGATTATCTAAAAGAACGAAAAGTAGCTCATTAAAATCAGCAGCTAAAGATAATTTATCTGATAGTTTAGTCAGTATTGGCACTGCCATTGGTCTAATGTTCACACAAATTGGATTTCCAATTATCGATATTATATTGGCAAATATTTTAGGTTTATTAATCGTGTATACAGGTTTTGGAATTTTTAAAGAGTCGATTTTCACCCTAAGTGATGGTTTCAATGAACAAGATTTAGAAGAATACAGACTAGACATATTAGAAGTTGAAGATGTAATTGATGTTAATAATATTAAAGGTAGATATCATGGAAGTAGTATCTTTATTGATGTGACCATTGTAGTAGATCCTTATCTTTCACTTTATGAAGCACATCAGATTTGTGATAAAGTTGAAATTCATTTGCATAATAAAGGAATTTCGTCTGTATATGTACATCCAGAACCCTATACTACAAAAGACGAAGTAAAATAAAATATATAAGAAGTCAATCATTACCTGACCATAAGGTAGTGGTTGACTTTTTTTATTTTAAACCAGAATCATTACCGGGAAATTACTAAAATAGCCATATTATCATTTGAGAAATTAAGAATTATAGTTCTATAATAAAAATAAGGAGAGAGAAAAAAGAAACAATTTATTACTTGTACTATTTTAATGGAATTACTACATTGACTGATATTTAAATGGATTTGTAGTTAATTCATTGTAACTAAATTTAGATTATAGAAAGGAAGTTTTTATTTATGCCAAAATTAATACTATGTCGGCACGGACAAAGTGAATGGAATGCGAAAAATTTATTTACAGGTTGGGCCGATGTCAAACTATCAAAACAAGGAATTGAAGAGGCGCAATCAGCAGGTAAAAAAATTTACGACAATCAAATTGAAATTGATATTGCGTTTACCTCTTTACTCACTAGAGCTTTAGAAACAACACAATATATTTTAGCAGGTTCTGACCAACAGTGGATTCCTGTTTATAAAAGTTGGCGTTTAAATGAACGACATTATGGTGGTTTACAAGGTTTAAATAAAGATGATGCGAGAAAAAAATGGGGGGAAGATCAGGTGCATCAATGGAGACGCTCATATGATGTACGTCCGCCTAGAGAAAGTGAAGAACAACGAGAAGCATATTTAAAAAATCGTCGTTATCAACATATTGATCACCGTATGATGCCTTATTGTGAAAGTTTGAAAGATACATTAGAACGAGTTGTTCCGTTCTGGACTGATCATATTTCACAACACCTATTAGATGATAAAACTGTACTTGTTTCGGCCCACGGAAATTCCATTCGCGCATTAATTAAGTATTTGGAAGGTTTATCAGAAGAAGATATCGTCGGATATGAAATTAAAACGGGTGCACCGCTAGTATATGAACTCACAGATGATTTAGTTGTTAAGGATAAATATTATTTATAACAAGATGTATATAGTTTAAAACATTTTCATATCATAATAAATAAACCATTCAATGGTCAGTATTGATTTCATTGAATGGCTTGTTTTTTGCGTGAAGTGATATTTAAAACAATTAAATTATAGATAAATTTATGAAACCTAAGTTATTGAGCGAATTAAATTAAAATAATTGACGAATGTTACATTTATTTCGAACGTTGATGCTGTTTTATTATTTTTAAAGCACGTTTTCGTGTTTTGATGTTAGGACTATTGAGGTTGCGTCTTGCTGTTTGTAAATTCTGTTTCATTTTATCTTCCTCCTTGTATAACACTATTATGAAAGAAATTAAGTTATTTGTAAATAGTAATTATTACGATTTGTAAATCGTTTAAAATAATAGTTAATAGAGTTTGAACTTTCTGAACACTTGTTAGCAAGTAACTCTTTATTGACTATTATGTAATAACGGGATAAAATATTTTTATTCCGATTAGAATAATAAGAATAAGGGGTTTGATTAAATGAAAAGACTTTTACTTTGCATTGTTGCACTTGTTTTTGTTTTAGCAGCCTGTGGCAACAATTCATCTAACAATAAAGATAATCAATCAAGCAGTAAAGACAAGGATACGTTAAGAGTTGGTACGGAAGGTACATATGCGCCCTTTACTTACCATAATAAAAAAGATCAATTAACAGGTTATGATATTGATGTGATTAAAGCAGTTGCAAAAGAAGAAAATCTTAAACTTAAGTTTAATGAAACGTCATGGGATTCAATGTTTGCAGGATTAGATGCTGGTCGTTTTGATGTTATTGCAAATCAAGTGGGTGTGAATAAAGATAGAGAGAAAAAATATAAATTCTCTGAACCTTACACATATTCAAGTGCTGTACTTGTTGTTCGTGAAAATGAAAAAGATATTACATCATTCAATGATGTAAAAGGTAAAAAGTTAGCACAAACGTTTACGTCTAATTATGGTCAATTGGCTAAAGATAAGGGTGCGGACGTTACTAAGGTAGATGGATTTAATCAATCAATGGACTTACTATTATCTAAACGTGTAGATGGTACATTTAACGACAGTTTATCTTACTTAGATTACAGAAAACAAAAGCCTAATGCTAAAATTAAAGCAATCAAAGGACATGCAGAGCAAAATAAATCAGCATTTGCATTCTCTAAGAAGGTTGATGAAAAAACGATTGAGAAATTTAATAAAGGCTTAGAAAAAATTAGAGATAATGGTGAATTAGCTAAAATTGGTAAGAAATGGTTTGGTCAAGATGTTTCTAAACCTGAATAATGAACAACAACATGCATTAGATGCAGCCAAACAAGCATTTGGTCCAATGTTAGAGGGATTGGTGAAATACTCAATCCCTATTACTTTGGTCACTTTCATTCTAGGTTTAATCATTGCATTGTTTACTGCACTTATGCGTATATCAACCAGTAAATTGCTTAGAGGTATTGCGCGTGTCTATGTATCAATTATTCGTGGTACACCTATGATTGTACAGTTATTTATTATTTTTTATGGTATACCGGAGCTTGGAAGATTGGTAACTAACAATGCTGATAATCAATGGACACTTGCACCTGTTATTGCTGCAGTCATTGGTTTATCTTTAAATGTTGGTGCTTATGCTTCTGAAATTATACGAGGAGGTATATTGTCTATTCCTAAAGGACAAACAGAAGCGGCTTATTCTATAGGTATGAACTATAGACAAACTGTGCAACGTATTATCTTACCACAAGCTATTCGTGTATCTATACCAGCACTAGGAAACACATTTTTAAGTTTAATTAAAGATACATCATTACTTGGATTTATTCTTGTTGCAGAGATGTTTAGAAAGGCACAAGAAGTTGCTTCGACAACGTATGAGTATCTAACTATTTATTTGTTAGTAGCTTTAATGTATTGGGTCGTATGTTTTATCATCTCAATTATCCAAGGATGGTATGAATCACGCATTGAAAGAGGGTATCGCTCATGATTGAATTGTCTCATATCCATAAGTCTTTTAATGAAACTGAAGTGATTAAAGGTATTGATTTGAAAATTAATCAAGGTGAAGTTGTGACACTAATTGGACGTTCAGGTTCAGGTAAAACAACTTTACTTAGAATGATTAATGCTTTAGAGATACCTACTGAAGGTACAGTGTATGTTAATGGCATGACATATAACACTAAAGATAAGAAATCTCAAATTAAAGTAAGACAACAATCAGGAATGGTTTTTCAAAATTATAATTTATTTCCACATAAATCTGCATTAGAAAACGTTATGGAAGGTCTTATAACAGTTAAAAAGATGAATAAAGCAACGGCTAATGAAGAAGCAATGAATTTATTGGCTAAGGTTGGATTGGTACATGTTAAAGATCAACGGCCACATGCTTTATCAGGAGGGCAACAACAACGTGTCGCAATTGCACGTGCATTAGCTATGAATCCTAAAGTGATGTTATTTGATGAGCCAACATCTGCACTTGATCCTGAATTGGTCAATGATGTATTAAAAGTCATTAAAGAATTGGCTGACGAAGGGATGACAATGGTCATTGTGACTCACGAGATGCGTTTTGCCAAAGAAGTTTCCAATCAAATTGCTTTTATTCATGAGGGCGTCATTGCAGAACAAGGTACGCCTGAAGATATATTTAATCACCCCAAAACAGAAGAGCTTCAGCGATTTTTAAATGTGATTAATGAAAAATAGAATAGTAATATTATAGAAATGGAGCCTGAGACATTAATTGCAATGTCTCAGGCTCCTTTGAATGTATAGAAAGTCAATGACTTAAACTCGTGTGCATTGATATTTAGTTTTTTATCTAGGTTGGAGGAATCGAATTGATTAGAATTCGATTCCTATTTGCTAATTAATAATTATCTACGGTTTTCTAACTCTTGTTTAACTTTATAAAAAAGTGGTTTAATTGGTTTAATAAAATCACCAATATATTCATAAATTTTAGCGTTAAATCCTTCTTTAAATTTTTGAACGCCAGCATCTTCAGCATTTTCACTAAAGTCTCCGGTAACACCATAGAAATTATATCTATCGATATTATGTTCTTTTGCAAATTGAATCATATCCCATTGTAATCGATATGCTCCCATATAAGCATTATATTTAGGGTTAGAGCCACTTGATAAGTAATACACTTCGTGATCATTATATATATATAATGCTGCAGCAAGATGAAGAACTTGACCTTCTTCTGCTATTTTCTCTTTAGTTTGTCTGATTTTACGCGCATTACTATCGAATTGTTGCTTGACTTGTGTATGTTTCGTTTTATTTTTCTTAGAATTTGGATTTTCTTCTAATGTTTTTTCAACATCTTTTAGTTGTTGATTAAGGTTTTGATGTTTAGTTTGCAACGTATCTAAATAATCTTGTAAATCGATGTAAGCAAGTTTTAACATAGCATGATCTTCATACGTTTTTTGCATCTCAACAAAATAAGGCTCTTCACGGAATTTAAAGCCATGTTTTTCTTCAGCCATTTTGAATAATTCAAAAAATGTATCTGTTTCTTCAATGGGTAATGTTTTAACTTTAACACCCATTTCATAAGTCTTTTTAATATTTCGACGTGTTTGGTAATCCATTTCTTTTAATAATTGATCTTCAGATTTATCTTTAAGGTTAAGTACTGATAACCAGCGGATTTGGCTCATTGTATCATAACCTACAGTGTATCCTTGGTGTTTATAGCCTAATTCTTCCATTGTTTTAATCAATGCGCGATTATCAAAGGATTCAATGATTTCTCCATTAGGTTGACGTAAATTTTCTAATACATAAGGGTCAACGAGTACATATAAACAATTGTGTTTTTTTAAATAAGCAGTAAGTGATTTAAAAAAGAAGCGAACTAAAACTAAATTGTTAAAGTCCATGACTGGTCCTCTATGTGTGTAGAAATACTTAAAGAATTTTAGAGAACGTGCCTCTGTTAATAAGCACGCAGCAATGACATCTTCTTGATCATCTTTAACTCCTACTAAATGTACGTCACCTTTTGTTTTCGATCTATTATTATAATGTATACTGGATTGTGTGTAATGCGAGAAATTTTCTGAAGTAAATTGCTCGAATTCTTCAGAAGTTAAATTTACAAATTTCATTATATTTCTTCACCTCTAAGTCAATTTCCATGTTTTATCGTCATGATATATATTACCAAACCCTAAACATCCTTACACATCATAACATAAAAAATTGTGTCATACTTTCGTATGAGGCCGTTTTATTTAAAAGAGAATAGATTTAAAAAGTAAGAGGTATAAAAAAATAAGTTAATGAAGATCGTACCTTTAAAGAGAATGTGATAAAATTTAAGTTGAAAGAATTGCTTAGATTAAATAACATGCTAATTGTAAACGTAGAGCTAAAGATATATTGACATTGTTTGATATGTTAAGTGTAAAAAGAGATTAACTTGAAGTTCTATGACATAGATATAGATAGCGTGAGTAGGAGTGAGTATGTTGAGGAAGTTATTAGTCGGGGTTAGTGTACTAACTTTATTATTAGCAGGTTGCATGAGCCACGAGTACGCAGACAAAATAGATAAAGCGGTTAAACTACAAGAGAAAAAGCAACAAAAAATTGCCAAAAACGATTCAGGTGATGAAGTTAAACATTTTGATAAAAAAGATGCCAATATTTATGTGTTTGACAAAGGAAAATATGTTGTATTGGAGTATAAACCACTTAGTGATGATGCTGAAGCGCGTTACTATACTTATGAATTTAAAGATAAAAAAGCATATTATAATAAAGACTTTAATGCAAAAGCATACTACCAATCTCATGAGCCTGACTACAAAGAAGAGAATATGTATTAATCGTTTTAGGAAAAGGAGAAACGATGAAAAAATTAATCGTATTATTGATGATTTTATGTATGGTTTTGCTATACAGTTGCTCAGGTCCAATGGACTCTCCAAAGCATTCTAATAATAGCAAACCTGTAGTGGTAATATACGGTGATTATAAGTGCCCTTATTGTAAAAAAACAGAAGATCGCGTAATGCCAAAGCTTAAGAAGAAGTATATTGATACAAACAAAATTAAATATCAATATGTGAATTTGGCATTCTTAGGAAAAGATTCAATTGTAGGTTCAAGAGCGCAGCATGCGGTAAATCATTATGCTCCCAAGAAGTCACTTGAATTTCAGAAGTTAATGTTTAATCAACAAAAAGATGAGCATAAGCAATGGATTACAACACGTCTTGTTGATAAGCAAATTGATGAATTAAGTATCAGTGATGACACAAAGAAAAAAATAAAGACTGATTATAAAACTAAAGGTTCCATCTCGTGGAAAAAAGCCAAGGAAGATCAACAAATTGCGAAAAAAAATCACATCAAGCAAACACCTACAGCGTTTGTTAATGATACCAAGGTTGAAGATCCATATGACTTTTCTAGCTACGAGATGTTGCTAGAAAACGAAAAGTGAAAGTATCTGTAATATTAGTTAATATATTAATCTTTATTTATTTAAAATGCCTGAGACTAATCATTGTCTCGGGTGTTTTTTAATTTTGACAGTCGCTTGCTAATCAAAAACGGGCGTGTATTAATCATATTTAATTTGTTTTTAGCAACAAGAACTACAAATTAAGCGTGATGTTTTCCTGAATTTTCTTCGATATTTTAGAATTAATGAAATTATCTTAAGCGTATTATTTTTGTTAATATAGAGGCAATTGATTTTTTAAAATGTGAGGTACATATATGACGATAGAAAAAAAGAAAAATAAGATTATTTTTACTAGAACTTTTAGTGCACCAATTAATAAGGTATTTGATGCTTATACAAAGCGGGAACTATTTGAACAATGGTTTCATCCTCAAGACGCATCTGTCACAGTTTATAATTTTAATGCTACGAAAGGTGGAAGCGCTTTTTATGCTATTCAAGCGCCTCAGATGACAAGTTATACTATTGCTGAATATCTGCAAGTGGATGCACCATATTATATAGAGTATTTAGACTATTTTGCTAACTCAAAAGGGGAAAAAGACACAAGTATGCCTGGTATGCATATTACTTTGAATTTTGAAGAAGTAAAAGGAAAGACTACTGTAACATCGACATCGACTTTTCCAACTGAAGGTGCTGCCCAGCAAGCGATAGATATGGGTGTAGAACAAGGTATGAATTCAACTCTTAATCAGTTAGAGAAATTACTAAATCAAAAGTGACATACATCTCGATCGTATACCTAACCAAAGAAACGTGAAAAAATTTGAGTAAATCGTTACACTTTGATGAAATGTCATAAAGTTTTCAGTTATATTGTTTAATTATTGAAAATGCTATGTATATAAACTTTTTTTAAAATTTCTATATCCTATAAATAAAATTTAATATACACATATGTCATTCTTACTTATATAATAAGTGTGAAAATAACAATGTGGATAGGATGAGAAGACATGTTCAAGAACAACAAAAGTATTGAAGATACTTATGCAACAAAATCTATTATTCAGAATATCGTTGGTCAGGCACAAATCAAACAAGTGATGGCAAAACAAACACCCATGAGATATACGTTGAAAGCAATCATGGCTGGGTTTCTATTATCAATCGTTACAGTTTTTATGTTAGCAATTAAAACACAATTCGCTTCAACGCATAACGACGGTTTAATCAATCTGATGGGAGCTATTGCGTTTAGTTTAGGTCTCGTATTAGTTGTGTTAACCAACTCTGAATTATTAACAAGTAATTTTATGTATCTGACTGTTGGTTGGTATTATAGAGCAATTAGTGTAAGTAAAATGATATGGATTTTTATTTTCTGTTTTATAGGTAATATCTTAGGTGGATTTATTTTATTTTTCCTAATGAAATATGCACATGTTATGACGCCAGAAATGACAGATAGCTTAACAGCATTAGTACATAAAAAAACAGTAGAATCGACTTGGTTAAACATTTTGATTAAAGGTATTTTTTGTAATTTCTTTATTAATATCGGTATTTTTATTTCAATGCAGTTTAAAGAAGGATTAGCCAAAGCATTCTTTATAGCTTGTGGAGTGATAGTCTTTGTATTTATGGGTTATGAACACGTTGTTTTTAATGCTGGATTATATGCAGGTATGATGTTCTTTAATATGGATGGATTATCTTGGTTGGGTGTGCTGAAAAATATTGTTTTTGCATTCCTTGGAAACTATATCGGTGGAGGCATTTTTATTGGATTAATGTATGCATATTTGAACGGTAAACGTGACAGTCTTCAACCATAGGGGACTATTAAGTAATTGAGATTTAATCACTAGTCTTTATCATATTGACATCTTCAAGTGTGATAGAAATGGATGTCTTGCTTCATGTTGAAAGTGTTTAAATTATAAAGTATCATTGCATCATTGAAGTGATATATAGATTAAAGAGATGAAATCTCGAAATAGAGAAGATGAGTGAGGCTTTAGTTCTGTAGTTACGTTGCCCTACTTCAAACTCGAAATCTATTTTAGATTTTAAAAAATAAAGTTATTATATTTAGAATTCTGTCTTATGCTTCTATACGTTTATAAAACTGGGATATTTACAGATATTCCAGGTTTTTTTATCAGTAATAGAATCTTGACACTTTATAAAAATGATAATAAACATTTATTGACGCGCACTTATAAAAAATTTAATCTATTGTTCATGTGGATGTTCAGTACTTAAGGAGTGAAAAATATGTCGAATATTAATATTAGGGTGGCACATGAACAAGATGCTGAAGAATTACATAGCATCATGCAAGTTGCTTTTACCCCTTTAAGAGAACTTGGTATTGATTGGCCATCAGTTCACGCTGATCTTGAAATGGTTAGGGATAATTTAAGACAAAATACTACATTTGTACTTGAAAATGAAAAAGAAATTATTTCAACGATTACGGTCTGTTATTCATGGAGTAGTGTAAAACCCATTTCAGGTTATCCGTTCGTTTGGTGGTTTGCAACACGACCAACATATGATGGACAAGGGTATGGTAGTCAACTTTTAAAATATGTAGAGGAGACCTTTATACGCGATACTTTAAAAGCTGCTGCGGTAACCTTAGGAACATCAGCACGTTTGCACCCTTGGTTATTAAACATTTATGAAAAGCGGGGTTATGAAATATACGCTAAACATGAAAATGATGATGGTGATTTAGGAGTCATAATGCGTAAAATTTTAATACCAGAACAATTTAATGAGGACATTTTGGGCCGACCGCCATTTTAGAAATATTTTTGTGTTCTAGAATGATAACTTAATGAAATAGAATTCTAATGTCTTAGTGACCCTAATTGTATAATTTGTACAATACTTGATAACAATCTATAGAGTTTGGGGCATAAAGTTATTTGACTAACAAAAAGAGGCTGGAACATAAAGTTCCAAGATAAATAAAAAAAGACAATTTCTATTGAAATAATATAGAAATTGTCTTTTTTTTATTATTTTTTTATTTGATTTTGATTTGAAGTTCATACATTGTTGTTTTAGAGGACATTCTGAACCATCATCACATTCATATTAATTTAAAGTCTCGTTT
>NZ_KV811768.1:0-278 GCF_001813195.1 Staphylococcus sp. HMSC065D05 | reverse complement strand
TAAATAAAAACATAAACTTTTAAATTTAGATAACACTGAAGATGGCGATTTAATTCAAACAAATGATAAAGAAAAAAACATATTCAATTACAGCAATTAGGCATTTCGAAAACAAAATTATCTCTTTAAAAAATAGGGAGCTTTAGCTAAAAAAGCTAGCGTTTGTTATTGAAAAGTCGTAAAAAAAGTATGGGTACAAAATGGGTACAGACACAATATGTAGGGGGAACATTTTGGGTACAAACGCAATTTATAGGGGTACATTTTGGGTACAAACA
>NZ_KV811767.1:18373-21688 GCF_001813195.1 Staphylococcus sp. HMSC065D05 | reverse complement strand
ATTTATGAAAACTCATTTACTGGCTATTTTGCTAAGAATTATGTCCAAGGCTCGTATCAATTATTATTCTTTTTTACTTAATTTATAATCAATTAAATAGATAGATTCTGGTGTAACATTAAAATGTCTTACATTATTATTCACACCATCTATTTGAGAGTTGTAAGTGATATAGCTGTTAGGAACATCTTTTTTAGATTCATTTAGTATTTCATTAGTCACTTGAGCACGTTGTTTGTCACCGAAAGTAGTATTTAATTTTTTAATTAACTGAGTGACTTTAGGATTACTATAATTACCTTTATTTAATGCACCTTCAGGTAAGTATGCAGTGTTAAAGAAATAACCTGTATCACCACGTGGCACACTTAAATAACTATACATTGAAACATCCCAAGCCTGTTTGTTTTGGAGATAACCTTCGATATCATCTACATTGCGTAATTGTATATCAACATTTGCCTTTTTAGCTTCTGATTGTATCACCTGTCCAATTTTAGGCAATTCTGGTCGGCCATCGTATGTCACCATGTTTAATTTAAGAGGATGCGATTTGGAATAACCTTCTTTAGCTAAAAGTTCCTTTGCACGCTTGATGTCTTGTGATTGAATTTCTTCTTTTTCTAATGATTTTAATCGATGGTTGAAAGGACCTGATGCAGGATCAGCATAATTTTTAGAAACATTTTTAGCAATGTCTTTTCGATTGATAATCATATCTAGTGCTTCTCTTACTTTTTTATTAACTTTTTTACTATCATGATTGTATAACATTAAATGCGTTCTAAAGCCTGATGTACTTTGAATCTTTGCTTTGTTAGATTTTTTTACATCATCAACGCGTTCAATTGGAACATCAGTAGTCAAATCTGATTTGCCTGCTAATAAGTGATCAACACGAGTATTACCATCTTCATGATAAGTGACATTAATTCTTTTTAATTTTGGCGTACCTTGCCAGTAGTCTTTGAATTGTTTTAATACGATTTTTTGCGAACGTTTATAACTGTCAATTTGATAAGGACCCGTACCAACAGGTTGATCAGTTACTTTGTTTTTAGCTTTTGTGTCGTATATAGCAGCAAATGGGCTTGCGAGTTCAGACTTTAATTCTGGATAAGGTTCTTTAGTATTGATTGTGACTTTTTGTCCATGAGCGTTGATTGATTTGATAGGAAGTGATCCTTTTAACAAATCACTTTTTTTCATTCCCTCTTCAAGACTGCGTTTTACAGCTTCGCCTGTTAAATGATGACCGTTTTGAAATTTAATATTATCTTTTAATGTGAGTTCTAGTTGATTGTCAGATACTTGATGATATTTTTTGACTAATAAAGGTTTAACTTTACCATTTTTCGACATTTTAAAAAGCGATTCCAAGGCACCTGTTTTAACTGGGATATCAGTTTCGTAAGGTGCAATTGATTTAGTTTTCAAAGGTATTTCAACATTGAGGGTTTCTTTGTCAGTACTTGAGGTACCCCCACAGCTCGCTAAAACAAAAGATATCATGACAATAAGAGTAATCAATTTTTTCATAAATGAAATCCTCTCTAAATATGAATTATTTGAGATATTTAAAAATGTAATTATGTAGTAAATATATATACAATTGGCATGATTATATTTATAAACTCTCAACGAATTTTATTATATAACTTATAATTTAAAAAATAAAATTTTTCACAACTATGATAGTACATTTATTTAAGATACTACAATATACATTGGTACATAAATGTGATTTAATTATTCGTAATAATGATAATACAAAAGGGTGGGATAATTATGATAGGTAATATTCTAGTCGCTCATGGTATGAGAAAAGGAAATCAGAATGAAGCTTTAGAAGAATTTATCGGAACTCTATTAAAAGATGAGCAATATTATTATGAGTTAGCTTTTTTAGAAAGTGAAACACAAAATCTTGAAATCATAATGGAGAAGATGATTAAGCAAGGAATTACAAAATTTCGTATTGTACCTTTACTCATTTTTAGTGCAATGCATTATGTCAGTGATATTCCACAAATACTTAAAGAGATGAAAGCTCGATATCCACAAATTGATAGTAAAATGAGTGCGCCTCTTGGTACACATCCATATATGAAAACATTGGTAGAAAATAGAATTGCTGATGAAAAAGTCAGTGAAGATTCAACCCAAGCAACTATAGTAATTGCCCATGGAAATGGAAGTGGACGTTTTACGAAAGCACATGATGAATTAAAAGCATTTGTTAAAACGCTTGATAGTCATCATCCTGTTTATGCAAGAGCTTTATATGGGACATTGGCATTTAAAAATGATTTAGATAAAATCTCAGAGCAATATGACGAGTTAGTCATTGTCCCATTATTTTTATTTGATGGTAGATTGGTGAATAAAGTAAAACGCCTTTTAGGTGAAATGACATTGCATAGTCAATTACACATTACGCCCTCGATTAACTTTGATCCAATTTTAAGATTAATTATTAGAGAAAGACTTGAAGCTTTAGATATTTAATATGGTTCAATTATTTTAAATGAAATTAAAAAATATTAATGATATGATTCGCTAAGATTGGGGGCTGGGACATAATTCCTATCTAAATAGCCAGTAAATGAGTTTTACATAAATTCATTTACTGGCTTCTTTATTTACAATACTTCGTATTGTTGGCTCGCTTTCTTAGGGGACAGCTTCAGCCTGTAGTCTTCAGCTTGTCCTGTTCCCTCAAGAGTCTCGCCAAAATACTTTAAAAAATAAGGCACTTTCGTATAATTTAATAAACATCACTAAACTAAATTAACGAGGTGCCTTATGCACAAAGATTATAATATGACTCAATATACTCTACTAATGGAAACTTCAGTTCTTATCCCCACAAATGATATTGTAGAAACAACTCCGAGACTGAATTCGATGAATTCATTTGTTTGGACAATCAAAGACTAGGATTTAACAGATATGCCTATCATCATGATAAAAATGGTTTTAAACGAGACTTTAAATAATATGAATGTGATGATTGTTCCGAATGTCCTCTGAAACATCAATGAATGAACTTTAATTCAAAACAAATAAAAAAATAATGAAGAATTATAATTGAGAATATTTTAAAGACAAAATTAATAAAAAGTTTTCAGAACTAAAACAAAAAACCATCTACAGTCAAAGAAAATTTGATGTGGAGCCTGTTTTTGGATTTATGAAGGCTATATTGTGTTACACTCGAATGTCCGTTCGAGGGATAAATAAAGACAAAAGAGAACTAGGATTTGTACTAATGGCACTTGATATAAGAAAAGTAACAGCTCAACGAGCTGAAAA
>NZ_KV811767.1:0-18273 GCF_001813195.1 Staphylococcus sp. HMSC065D05 | reverse complement strand
ATTTTTCAATAGAAATTGTCCTTATTTACTTATCTTGGAACTTTATGTCCCAGCCTACTTAATGCTCGATGATATTGTTTAGATAGTGAATGCGGTTCATTATAAAATAGTTTGTGCTTTAAAATGACAGAGTAAAGTGTCATTTCAATTGCAACTTATATTATAAATTAATTTATAATATATGTTTTAATTTTGATCTCAATTCCATACTAGAAAACCATATCCATGCTATTAGGGAAATCCCCGATTTTCATTTTAAATGTGAATTACATCACAAAAAACTGAAGTTTTGTTATAAGATGAACATGAAGAGAGAAATACAAAATGATTAAATTTCTGACCTTTTATAAAGTTACATTGTGTTTTGTATTAAAAATTTATATTGATAAAAGGGGCATTTAAAGTATGGCAAAACAAAAACTTGTAATGATTGGTAACGGCATGGCAGGGTTAAGAACGATAGAAGAGATTTTAGAACGTTCACAATCACAATTTGATATTACTATTATTGGAAAAGAACTTTATCCGAACTATAACAGAATTATGTTATCCAATATTTTACAGAAGAAAATGACCGTCGAAGATACGATTATGAATTCTTATGATTGGTATCAAGAGAATAATATTGAACTTATAAATAATGATCCAGTGGAAAAAGTTGATAAAGAAAACAAAATAGTTACTACTTCTAAAGGTATTGAAGTAGAGTATGACATTTGTATTTTCGCTACTGGATCAAAAGCTTTTGTATTACCTATACCGGGTTCAAATTTTCCCAGTGTCATTGGATGGCGAACAATTGATGATACAAATAAAATGATTGAAATTGCCCAAACGAAAAAACGTGCAGTTGTCATTGGTGGAGGTCTTCTAGGCTTAGAATGTGCTAGAGGACTTCTAGATCAAGGAATGGAAGTGACAGTTCTTCATTTAGCTGATTGGCTCATGGAAATGCAATTGGATCGTAAAGCTGGAGACATGCTTAAAGCAGATTTAGAAAAGCAAGGTATGAAGATTGAACTTCAAGCAAATTCTAAAGAAATCATTGGTGATAAAGATGTTGAAGCTATTAAATTAGCTGACGGTCAGGTGATTGAAACAGATTTAGTAGTCATGGCTGTTGGTATCAGACCTTATACTGAAGTTGCTAAAGATAGTGGATTAGATGTCAATAGAGGTATTGTTGTAAATGATTATATGCAAACATCTGATTCTCATATTTATGCAGTCGGTGAATGTGCCGAACATGATGGGAAAGTTTATGGTTTGGTGGCGCCACTCTATGAACAAGGTAAAGTGCTAGCAGATTATTTAACTGGTAAAGAAACAAAAGGTTATAAAGGATCTACTACTTTCACTTCACTTAAAGTATCTGGTTGCGATTTATATAGCGCAGGGCAAATTGTTGAAGATGAAGATATCCATGGTGTAGAAATCTTTAATAGTGTCGACAATATTTACAAAAAAGTGTATTTAAGTCAAGGTCAAGTCGTTGGTGCTGTCTTGTATGGTGATACTGATGATGGATCACGATTTTATAATATGATGAAAAAACATGAAACGCTTGAAGATTATACACTTGTTTCTTTATTGCATAAAGGTGATGAAGATGCGGGGACATCTATCGCTGATATGTCTGATGATGAAACGATTTGTGGATGTAATGGTGTTGATAAAGGAACAATTGTCAATGCTATAACAACTAAAGGCTTAACGTCTGTAGATGAAGTAACTAAAGCAACAAAAGCAGGTAATTCATGTGGTAAGTGTAAAGGTCAAATTGGTGAGTTATTACAATATACATTAGGTGACGACTTTATTGCAGCAAAACCAACAGGTATTTGTCCATGTACTGATTTAACAAGAGACCAAATTGTAACTCAAATCAGAGCTAAAAATCTCAAAACATCAAAAGAAGTACGACACGTTCTTGATTTCAAAGATAAAGATGGTTGTCCTAAATGTCGACCAGCAATTAATTATTATTTAAATATGGTTTATCCTTTTGAACATCGAGATGAAAAAGACTCTCGCTTCGCTAATGAAAGATATCATGCAAATATACAAAATGATGGTACTTTCTCAGTGATCCCTCAAATGCGCGGTGGCGTTACAGATGCTGATCAACTTATTCGATTAGGGGAAGTTGCTAAAAAGTATAACGTACCACTTGTTAAAGTAACAGGTTCGCAACGTGTAGGTTTATATGGATTGAAGAAAGAAGAATTACCACAAGTTTGGAAAGATTTAGGAATGCGTTCTGCTTCTGCTTATGGTAAAAAGACGCGTTCTGTTAAAAGTTGTGTTGGTAAAGAGTTTTGTCGTTTTGGTACACAATACACAACTCGACTAGGAATAAGACTTGAAAAAACATTTGAATATATTGATACGCCTCATAAATTTAAAATGGGAGTATCAGGTTGTCCGAGAAGTTGTGTAGAGTCTGGTGTTAAAGATTTTGGTGTCATATCTGTTGAAAACGGCTACCAAATATTTATTGGAGGTAATGGTGGTACTGATGTTACTGTAGGTAAATTGTTAACGACAGTTGAAACCGAAGATGAAGTGATTCAATTATGTGGTGCCCTCATGCAATATTACAGAGAAACAGGTATTTACGCTGAAAGAACAGCACCATGGTTAGAACGTATGGGCTTTGAAAATGTCAAGAATATCTTATTAAATCAAGAAAAGCAAAAAGAACTGTATTTAAGAATTATGGAAGCCAAAAAAGCTGTTGAGAATGAACCATGGGAAGCTATTGTTGAAAATAAAGAAGCACAAAAAATCTTTGAAGTTGAGAAGGTGTAAGAATGAAAGCTAAAGAAAAGGTTAAGGTTACAACAATGAATGAAATGATTCCTCAAATAGGCAAAAAAGTCGTTGTAAACGAAAAAGAAATAGGTATTTTTCTCACAGATAATGGTGATTTATATGCCATTGGGAATATATGCCCGCATAAAGAAGGACCGTTGTCTGAAGGGACTGTAAGTGGTGATTATGTATACTGTCCGTTACACGATCAAAAAATAGCTTTAAAGACTGGAGAAGTACAACAACCTGATACAGGATGCGTAGAAACATATGAAGTAGAAGTTATTGATGGAGATATTTACTTATGTCTATAACTTATCCTGGCACAGTTTATCTAATCGGTGCAGGACCAGGCAATCCAAACTTACTAACTAAAAAAGCTGAACGGTTAATTAGAGCAGCTGACGTGATTTTATTTGATCGTCTCGTGAATCCTTTCATCTTACAGTATGCTTCTTCTCAAACAAAAGTGATCAATGTAGGAAAGAAACCTTATTGTAAACACATTCAACAAGATGAGATTAATCAAAAAATTGTTGAAGCAGCCAAACAATATCGATGTGTGGTGAGACTAAAGGGGGGCGATCCTGCGATTTTTGGTAGAATTACAGAAGAAGTACAAACATTAGAAAATCATCATATTCATTATGAGATTGTCCCTGGTGTGACATCAGCAAGTGCTGCTGTAGCAACTATGAATATGGGATTAACGATGCGTTCTATCGCACCGAGTGTGACCTTCTCAACTGGTCATTTTAAAGATTCGGTTAATCACGATACGGATATTAGGAACTTGATTAATGGTGGCACTTTGGCTATTTATATGGGCGTAAAAAGATTAGGTCAAATTATTAAACAAATTGAATCATATACAAATGAAGACTACCCCATTGCAATAGTGTTTAATGCATCCTGCTATAATGAAAAGATTGTTATAGGTCATTTAAGTACAATTGAAGAACAATTGGCTTCCCAAAAACTAGAAGGTCATCCAGGCATATGCATTTTAGGTAATATACTTGATGACATTAATCGTACTTTGTTGAATAATAATGAGATTGACAAAGGTAATCTATATTTAATCAAGGGAGATAAAAAGCGTGCAATTGCAAAGGCTGAAACTTTATATGATGAAGGAATCCAATGTCTGATTGATTTTGACCATAGCTACCACATTTCTCAACAAAACGTGTATAACGAAATGATTAAACACAAAAGTATTAAAAAAATATATGTATAAAACATTTGGGTCTACAAGTTCATTATGAATTTGTAGGCCTTATTTTTTAGGGAATCTCTAATATCAATTAGGACATTCCCTAATATAATGGCTTTGTGAAAAAATGTACAATAAAGATAAGACACAATACCTATGCATTTATAAAGGATATAAACTTGTATGGTGGGAGGATTAATAAAATGGGAAAATTTGGATTGAATTTCTTTAAGCCGACAGAAAAGTTTAATGGAAATTGGTCGGTATTAGAGCATAAAAGTCGAGAATGGGAAAAGATGTATAGAGAAAGATGGAGTCACGACAAAGTTGTGAGAACGACGCATGGTGTTAACTGTACTGGATCATGTTCATGGAAAGTATTTGTCAAAAATGGCGTAATTACATGGGAAAATCAACAAATTGATTATCCAAGTTGTGGACCTGATATGCCAGAATTTGAGCCAAGAGGTTGTCCGAGAGGTGCATCGTTTTCTTGGTATGAATATAGTCCGTTAAGAGTTAAATATCCTTATATTAGAGGTAAATTATTAGATTTATGGACCGAAGCGCTTGAAGAACAAAATGGAAACCGAATTGCGGCATGGGCATCCATCGTAGAAAATGAAGAAAAAGCCAAACAATATAAAGAAGCAAGAGGTAAAGGTGGACACGTCAGAGCAAATTGGAAAGATGTCACAGATATTATTGCAGCTCAAATTTTATATACCATAAAAAAAGATGGACCGGATCGTATTGCTGGATTTACTCCTATTCCTGCTATGTCGATGATTAGTTATGCTTCAGGTGCAAGATTTATTAATTTGTTAGGTGGAGAAATGTTAAGCTTTTACGATTGGTATGCCGATTTACCACCTGCTTCTCCACAAATTTGGGGTGAGCAAACAGACGTGCCAGAATCCAGTGATTGGTACAATGCTTCATACATTATGATGTGGGGATCAAACGTTCCATTAACACGTACACCTGACGCACATTTTATGACTGAAGTTAGATATAAAGGGGCGAAAGTTATTTCAGTAGCACCTGATTATGCTGAGAATGTTAAGTTCGCCGATCATTGGCTTGCACCACATCCGGGTACAGATGCAGCGATTGCACAAGCAATGACACATGTTATTTTACAGGAATATTATGAAAATCATCCGAATGATATGTTTATTAACTATGCTAAGCAATATTCTGATATGCCGTTTGTCATTATGTTAGATGAAGATGAGAATGGCTATAAAGCAGGTAGATTCTTGCGTGCTTCTGATTTAGGGATGTCAGGTGAAAATAATGAATGGAAGCCAGTTATTCAAGACAAATTGAGTCAACAATTACTTGTTCCTAATGGCACAATGGGCCAACGCTGGGAAGAAGGTAAAAAATGGAATTTGAAACTTGAAACAGAGGACGGTACACCGATTGATCCAATGTTATCGATGGCTGAAAGTGACTATCATGTTGAAACGATTCAATTTCCATACTTTGATAGTAGTGGTGATGGCATCTTTGAGAGACCTATTGCAACGAGAACTATTCAATTATCTAACGGAGAGAAAGTTAAAATCGCTACGGTTTATGATTTAATGACGAGTCAATATGGTGTCCAACGTTTTGAACACGAACTAGAAGCTACATCATATGATGACGCATCTTCTAAATATACGCCCGCTTGGCAAGAACAAATTACAGGTATCAAAAAAGAGTTAGTGACGAAAGTGGCAAAAGAATTTGCACAAAATGCTATTGATACTGGTGGACGTTCAATGATTATTATGGGGGCTGGTATCAACCATTGGTTTAACTCGGATACTATTTATCGTTCAATACTTAACTTAGTACTATTGTGTGGATGTCAAGGTGTTAACGGTGGTGGTTGGGCACACTATGTTGGACAAGAAAAATGTCGACCAATTGAAGGATGGAATACTATTGCATTTGCTAAAGATTGGCAAGGTCCTCCACGTTTACAAAATGGTACAAGTTGGTTTTATTTCGCTACAGATCAATGGAAGTATGAAGAATCAAATGTAGATAAATTGAAATCACCATTAGCTGAAAATATTAAGCATCAACATCCAGCTGATTACAATGTAACGGCTGCTCGTATGGGTTGGTTGCCTTCATATCCACAGTTTAATAAAAACAGTCTATTGTTTGGAGAAGAAGCTAAAGATGAAGGTGATGATTCAAATGAAGCTATCCTACAAAAAGCGATTGAATCAGTTAAAAATAAAGATACACAATTTGCGATAGAAGATCCAGATTTAAGAAAAAACCATCCTAAAACATTATTTGTATGGAGATCTAATTTAATTTCTAGTTCAGCTAAAGGACAAGAATACTTTATGAAGCACTTGTTAGGTGCGCGCTCTGGTTTAATGGCAGAGCCAAATGAAAATGATAAACCAGAGGAAATTAAATGGCGCGAGGATACAGAAGGGAAACTTGATTTATTAGTATCACTTGATTTCAGAATGACTGCAACGCCATTATATTCAGATATCGTTTTACCTGCTGCAACTTGGTATGAAAAACATGATTTATCTTCAACAGACATGCATCCATTTATTCATCCATTTAATCCAGCAATCGACCCATTATGGGAATCGCGTTCGGACTGGGATATTTATAAAACTCTAAGTAAAGCTGTTTCAGAAATGGCCAAAGATTATCTTCCAGGTAAATTTAAAGATGTCGTAACTACGCCATTAGGACATGATTCTAAACAAGAAATTTCAACTGAATACGGTATTGTAAAAGATTGGTCTAAGGGAGAAATTGAAGGTGTACCAGGTAAAACAATGCCTAATTTTTCTATAGTAGAGCGAGACTATACACAAATTTACGATAAATTCGTTACTGTTGGTCCAAAACTAGAAAAAGGAAAAATAGGTGCCCATGGGGTGAGTTATAGCGTTAGTGAAGAGTACGAAGAACTTAAAAGTATGGTTGGAACTTGGAATGATGATAATACTACTTCAGTTAAAAATGATAGACCGAGAATAGATACAGCGAGAAAAGTAGCAGATGTCATTTTGAATATATCCTCTGCTACAAACGGCAAATTATCACAAAAGTCATATGAAGATTTAGAAAATCAAACAGGTATGGAACTTAAAGATATTTCTAAAGAACGTGCTTCTGAAAAGATATCATTTTTAAACATTACTTCTCAGCCAAGAGAAGTGATTCCAACTGCAGTATTCCCTGGCTCTAATAAAGATGGAAGACGCTACTCACCGTTTACAACTAATGTGGAACGTTTAGTGCCATTTAGAACGCTAACTGGACGTCAAAGTTATTATATAGATCATGAGGTATTCCAACAATTTGGAGAAAGTTTACCGGTATATAAACCAACTTTACCTCCAATGGTATTTGGTGCTCGTGATAAAAAAGTTAAAGGTGGACAAGATACATTAGTGCTTCGATACCTTACACCTCATGGAAAATGGAACATTCATTCAACTTATCAAGATAATGAACGCATGTTGACATTGTTTAGAGGTGGGCCAGTTGTATGGATTTCAAATGAAGACGCTGCTGACCATGGCATTAATGATAACGACTGGTTAGAAGTATACAACAGAAACGGAGTTGTTACTGCCAGAGCTGTAACATCTCATCGTATGCCTAGAGGCACAATGTTTATGTATCATGCACAAGATAAACACATAGAGACACCTGGTTCTGAAATTACTGATACTCGTGGAGGTTCTCATAATGCACCTACTCGTATTCACTTGAAACCTACTCAATTAGTAGGAGGATATGCACAAATTAGTTATCACTTTAACTATTATGGACCAATTGGAAATCAAAGAGATGAGTATGTAGCTGTTAGAAAAATGAAGGAGGTCAATTGGCTTGAAGATTAAAGCACAAGTTGCAATGGTATTGAATCTAGACAAATGTATTGGTTGTCATACTTGCAGTGTGACATGTAAAAACACATGGACAAATCGACCTGGTGCAGAGTATATGTGGTTTAATAACGTAGAAACGAAACCGGGCGTAGGATATCCAAAAAGATGGGAAGACCAAGGACAATATAAAGGTGGTTGGGTGCTAAATAAAAAAGGAAAGCTTGAATTAAAATCTGGTAATAGATGGTCAAAGATTGCTTTAGGTAAAATCTTCTATAATCCTGACATGCCACTCATTCAAGATTATTATGAACCATGGACATATAACTATGAACATTTGACCAATGCCAAACAAGGACAACACTCTCCCGTGGCGACAGCACACTCTTTAATTTCAGGTGATAGATTGAATCTTAAATGGGGACCAAACTGGGAAGATGATTTAGCTGGAGGCCACATTACAGGACCAGAGGATCCAAATATTCAGAAAATAGAAGAAGATATTAAATTCCAATTCGATGAGACATTTATGATGTATTTACCAAGACTATGTGAACACTGTTTAAATCCAAGTTGCGTAGCATCTTGTCCATCAGGAGCTATGTATAAACGAGATGAGGATGGTATCGTACTCGTCGATCAAGAAGCCTGTCGAGGTTGGAGATACTGTATGACTGGATGTCCGTATAAAAAAGTATATTTTAACTGGAAAACGAATAAAGCTGAAAAATGTACATTTTGTTTCCCACGAATCGAAGCTGGTATGCCAACTGTATGTTCAGAAACTTGTACAGGACGTATGAGATATTTAGGTGTTTTATTATATGACGCAGATCGTGTTCAAGAAGCGGCTTCAGCTAAAGATGAAAAAGACTTATACGAAAAACAATTAGACCTATTCCTTGATCCATTTGATGAGGAAGTCATTGCTCAAGCTGAAAAAGATGGAATAAATCAAGAATGGATCACAGCAGCTCAAAACTCACCAGTGTATAAATTGGCAATAGAATATAAAATGGCCTTTCCATTGCATCCTGAATTTAGAACTATGCCAATGGTATGGTATTGTCCACCTTTAAGTCCTATTATGAGTTATTTCGAAGGTGAAAATGCAGGTCAAAATCCAGACATGATTTTCCCAGCTATTGAAGAAATGCGTTTACCTATTCAATACTTAGCAAATTTATTAACTGCTGGCGACACAGAACCTGTTAAAGAGGGCTTACAAAAAATGGCGATGATGCGAAGTTATATGCGTTCTCAAATAACAAACCAACCTTTCGATACATCTAAATTAGAACGATTAGGACTTACTGAAAGACAGATGACTGAAATGTATCGCTTACTAGGTATTGCTAAATATGAAGATCGTTTTGTTGTGCCTTCTTCTCATAAAGAAACATATTTAGATACTTATAAAGCGCAAGGAAGTCAAGGTTATGGTGGAGAGTACTTTGGCTCTAATTGTGAAGGTTGTGGTGTTGCAGTTCAATCAGGTAAAACTGGACAAGAAATTTATAATGAAAATTTCTATGGAGGGATCTTCCGTGATTAACCTTGAACAATTAAGTCAATACCAAGATAGCTTAGGCTATCTTGGTCAACAAATGAATTTTCCAGAAAAAATGACATTTCACCCAAAAATATTTGAAGAAACCATTTCTAAGTCTCATCCTGGCTATGAAGAATTGCTTGCATATAGAGAAATCATGATGAATTATACTTTGTCAGAAATTAAAGCTATCTATACAGATACATTTGATTTTAGTAAAAAACACCCACTCTATATGACATTTAATAAATTTGACACGCAAAAGGAACGTGGACAAATGCTAGCTAAATTGAAGGTTTTATACGAAATGTTTGGACTAAAAATGGTTGATAATGAATTATCTGATTTTCTTCCATTGATGCTACAGTTTTTGCAAGTTGCTGATTTTAAAAATGATAGTCGAGCACAGGAAAACCTTCAACTAGTCATTATGATTATTGAAGATGGCACATATGAAATGGCAAATACCCTTGCTGAAAACAATAATCCCTATGCATATGTTGTCAGTGCATTAAGAAAAACGTTAAAAGCGTGTATCATGCCTTTGAAAGAGGTGGAAAATCATGCTTAATCAATTTGTATGGGTTATTTATCCATATTTATGTTTAGCAATATTTGTTATTGGACATATCGCAAGATATAAATACGATCAATTTTCATGGACAGCAAAGTCGAGTGAAATGATTGAAAAGAAACAATTAAAATGGGGAAGTTTACTTTTTCATTTAGGTATTATTCCGGTGTTCTTTGGTCATGTTGTGGGATTATTGATTCCCGCTAATTGGTTAGAGGCGATAGGTGTAAATAATCATATCTATCATATAGGTGCAGTTTATATAGGTAGTGTTTTTGGTATAATAACATTAATAGGAATGTTGTTGCTAACTTTAAGACGACTATCCATCAAAAATGTTAGACGATTAAGTTCATTTTCAGATATATTCGTGAATCTCGTTTTGTTGATTATTTTAATAATGGGTTGTTATTCTACGCTTGTAACCAATGCGATTCAACCTGAATTTGATTATCGTCAAACCATTGCGATATGGTTTAGACATTTATTCATGTTTTCTCCAAATGCTGACTTAATGTTAAACGTGCCTTGGTCGTTTAAACTGCACATATTATTAGGGTTTACAGTATTTGCGTGTTGGCCATTTACTCGTTTAGTACATGTTTGGAGTGTACCACTGTCTTATATGAATAGAAGATACATTGTTTATCGCAAAAACAAAATTTAATTTATTATGAGGTGAAAGTGTGGAACCAGAATCTTTAAAACATAATCAACATTTACAAATGAATTTAGATAAGTTGAGAGCGCAAGAGGGTTATGATTTTGGTGGTATCGCTTTATATGATTATCATCACACTTCATCACCAATTAAATGGCAATATGTTTCAGGTAATACAAATGATAGATATAAACTTATCATTTTGAGAAAGGGTAGAGGGCTTGCTGGAATGGTGATGAAAACCGGTAAACGTATGGTTATTGCTGATGTAGATACAGCTTTATCTCCAGAAGAGAAAGTTAAATTTCCAATCATTCTTAGTGAGTCATTGACAGCTGTAGTTGCAGTACCTTTATGGTTAGAAAATTCAATGTATGGCGTTTTACTATTAGGTCAAAGAAATCATCAGCCGTTACCTCAGTCATTGGACCAACTTAATATTGAAAAACAAATCGGTATTTTTACAGAAATAAACTAGGTGGTAAATATGTTGGAGCAAACTGATTTAAGTTTAGAGCAATTACTTAAGAATTATTATGAAACCACGAACGAGAAAATTGTATTTGTTAATAGGTATGGAAAAATTATTGCTATGAATGACGCAGCAAAAGATATTTTAACTGAAGAAGATAATTATAATGCTATGACAAATGCGATTTGTCATCGATGTGAAGGATACTCTAATGAATATGATGTACAATCGTGTAAAGATTGTTTTTTAGAAACAACGCAATTACAACATTCAAATTTCCAAGTATTTATGAAGACAAAAGATAACGAAATTAAGCCTTTTACAGCTATGTATCAAAATATTGATGAACAAAGAGGTATTAGTGCATTTACATTACAGAATGTGGCGCCCCAGATTGAAAGGCAAGAAAAGATGTATCAACAAAAAATGTTACATCGTTCAATTCAAGCACAAGAAAATGAACGGAAGCGTATTTCTAGAGAATTACATGATAGTGTAATACAGGATATGCTCAATATAGATGTTGAACTAAGGCTTTTGAAGTATAAGCACAAGGATAAGGTGTTAGCTGAAACATCTCAACGTATAGAAGGACTATTATCACAGCTTATTGATGATATTAGAAATATGTCTGTTGAATTACGACCTTCTTCTCTCGATGATTTAGGTATTGAAGCAGCTTTTAAATCATATTTTAAACAGTTTGAAGAAAATTATGGTATGCATATTAAATATGATTCAAACATTAAAGGCATGCGGTTTGATAGTGAAATTGAAACAGTTGTTTATCGTGTAGTTCAAGAGGGGTTATTTAATGCTCTAAAGTATGCTGGGGTTAATGAAATTGAGGTAAGTACGCATAGTGATGGTAAGCAGCTTGTAGCAGAGGTTGTGGATCGAGGTAAGGGGTTTAGTTTAGATCATCATCCTAAAGGCACTGGACTTGGATTATACGGGATGAGAGAACGTGCAGATTTAGTTAACGGTCACGTTAATATAGAGACACATATTAATAGAGGTACTATAATTACATTAGATATACCGATTTAAGTTGATGATGTAAGTTGGGGGAATTGAAGTGAAAATAGTTATAGCGGATGACCATGCAGTTGTTAGGACAGGATTTTCAATGATATTAAATTATCAAGAAGATATGGAAGTTGTTGCAACTGCAGCTGACGGGGTTGAAGCTTACCAAAAAGTGTTAGAACATCAACCAGATGTTTTAATATTAGATTTGAGCATGCCACCAGGAGAGTCTGGCTTAATCGCAACCAGTAAAATTTCTGAAAGTTTTCCTGAAACTAAAATTTTAATACTTACGATGTTTGATGACGAAGAATATTTATTTCATGTGTTAAAAAGTGGTGCTAAAGGATATATTTTAAAGAATTCACCTGATGAGCAATTAATATTGGCCGTACGTACAGTATATCAAGGTGAAACTTATGTTGATATGAAATTGACGACGTCTTTAGTCAATGAGTTTGTCAATCAATCTCAAACGGATGAAGTATCATCCTCTTCAGATCCATTTAAAATTTTATCGAAACGAGAGTTAGAAATATTACCTCTTATAGCTAAAGGCTATGGCAATAAAGATATTGCAGAAAAGTTGTTTGTATCAGTGAAAACGGTAGAAGCACATAAAACGCATATTATGACGAAACTAAATTTAAAGAGTAAACCTGAATTAGTTGAATATGCCTTAAAGAAAAAATTATTAGAATTTTAAGTATATCATGATTGATTATTAGGGCTTACTTAGTCTATGGCTAAGTAGTCCTTTTTTTGTAGCTTTATATAGGGAAAAATAAAAGTAGAATCAGGGGATATCCTTATGTTCATAATTTCACAAACATATTAAAATGTATTTGTGATTGGTACTTTGTTTATAATTTTGTTTTATATGATTAATTTTGACCTCTTATTAAGCCCTCACAAAGTACCAATACACCTTATAATTAAATCAGATGAAGGTGAATCAAAATGAACATGAAAAAGGGTGTTTCTCAGCTTACGTTACAGACATTGAGTTTGGTCGCTGGTTTTATGGCATGGAGTATCATTTCTCCATTAATGCCATTTATTTCACAAGATGTTGATATTTCTCCGGGACAAATATCTGTCATTTTAGCTATTCCTGTTATTTTAGGTTCTGTACTACGTGTGCCATTTGGGTACTTAACTAATATTGTAGGAGCTAAATGGGTGTTTTTCTGGAGTTTTATTGTATTATTACTTCCAATTTTTCTTTTAGGTCAAGCTCAATCACCCGGTATGCTAATGCTATCAGGATTCTTTCTAGGAATTGGTGGCGCAATTTTTTCAGTGGGTGTTACTTCTGTACCCAAATACTTTTCAAAAGACAAAGTTGGTTTAGCAAATGGTATATATGGTGTAGGTAATATTGGTACTGCAGTATCCTCATTTTGTGCCCCAGTGTTAGCAGGTGCAATTGGGTGGCAAAATACAGTTCGTAGTTATTTAATTATTCTTAGTATATTTGCAATTTTAATGTTTCTTTTAGGGGATAAAAATGAGCCAAAAGTGAAGATTCCTTTGATGGCTCAAGTCAAAGACCTATCTAAGAATTATAAGTTGTATTATTTAAGTTTGTGGTATTTCATTACCTTTGGTGCTTTTGTGGCTTTTGGGATCTTTTTACCGAACTTCCTAGTTGATCATTTTAGTATTGATAAAGTTGATGCGGGTATTCGTTCAGGTATATTTATAGCACTAGCGACGTTCCTAAGACCGGTTGGCGGTGTTATAGGTGATAAATTTAATGCGGTACAAGCGCTTATCATCGACTTCGTGATAATGATTATTGGTGCACTTATTTTAAGCTTATCTAGTCATATTGTTCTGTTTACAATAGGCTGTTTAGCAATTAGTATCTGTGCGGGTATAGGTAATGGTTTAATATTTAAATTAGTTCCTTCATACTTTTCTAAAGAAGCAGGTTCAGCGAATGGTATTGTATCCATGATGGGGGGACTAGGTGGTTTCTTCCCACCACTAGTGATTACTTTTGTAACGAGTATCACTGGTTCAAGTCATCTCGCTTTCTTCTTCTTAGCTATATTTGGTGTAATTGCTCTTATTACAATGATTCATTTAAATAAAAAAGAAAAAGCTGTTCGTATATAAATAAAAATTGTGTCCTAAGGTGAGCATTAAAGTTTGTTCAAATTAGGGCACATTTTTGTTTGATATCAAAATAAATGATTCAAAAAATTTTGCTGTTTTTCGTTTCAGTAGAATGAAATAACTAACAGTCAGTTGTCATACACATACTGAACCAAAGACTATCAATGAATTAGGAAACAATCATCTTTTTAAGACATTGGCAGTTGATAGATCATTTAAAAAAATACGTATATCTTAATGTTTTAACATAATTCCACGTTGTTATATGTGTGAATAACTGCTTTTACTATCACACCCTCTACTTCCATCAAAATAGCTATACAATTGCTTCTTTCAACCTCCTTTATATGAAGCGAAACAAACAACACTACATCTTGATAGTCTATTTAAATACCAACTTAATTTACATTTTCAGATGTTAAAATGGATAATTATTAAATTATCTATAATCATTCACTAGTGATCTCTACAATGTTTGTAATTGATAACGTATAAATAAAGTGATGTAACTTGTAAAAAAGAGGTATTTAGATAAGTTTAGTAGGAATTAGGTGTAAAAAAATATACTGACTGTACGAGAGAATAAGACAAAAGCTTACTTTAGACATACTATTACTATTAAATTGTGTCGCTATTGCTAAAGTTGAAAGTTTTGTTGTATTTAAAAAGCTTACTTTTGTCTCTAGTCTCTATAAGTATCACTTTTCCACTGTTTTATCAAAATTTTTCGTTACAAAATTTTGCAAGTCTTCAACTAAATTTTGGGTTTCTTCTTGAGTAATATTAAATTCATTAAAAACACTTTGTGAAATATCAGAAAGAACATTTTGAATATCCTTGCCACGTTCTGTCAAAGAAATTTGAAGGTTACGTTCATCTTGTTCTTCACGAGTTCGAATGACATAATTCTTTTTCTCTAATTTTTTTAATAATGGTGTTAGCGTGCCAGAATCCAAGAAGACTCTTTCGCCTAGTTTTTTAATGTTAAGTTTCTCATCATCTTCTATCGCCATTAATACAATATAACCTGTGTATGTAAGACCATACTCTTTTAGGTAATCTGTATATTTTTTGATGATTTCTTTAGAGGAAACATAAAATAAAAAACATAATTGTTTGCTCAAATAACTATTCTCTACATACATTTAATCACTCCTTGTTAAGGTAACAATATTATGAAGCGTATCACTTGTCAAGTACTGATTTCATCACTATAATTCAAATTGTTTTAAATTAAATTTATCAAATATTTGAATGAGTTTAATTTGATAACAAAGTAATTTTTTTAAAATTGGAGGGGTGTGAAAATTGACACGTATCAATGACTTTAACGAAGTGCTTAACAGTAGAAAATCAGTAAAGGTTTTTGACGAGAATTATAAAATTTCTCGAGAAGAAATGGATGAAATCATTACTAAAGCAACACAAGCACCTTCATCGGTTAATATGCAACCATGGAGAATTGCTGTTGTAGAAAGTGATGAAATGAAAGAAAAAGTTAAAGAATCATTTGGATTCAATTCCAGACAGTTAACTACATCCTCAGCTATGTTAATTATTTTTGGAGATTTACAAAACTACGAAAAAGCTGAACAGATTTATGGCGATGCTGTAGAACAACAATTGATGACGGAAGATATCAAAGCACAACTGTTAGATTGGATATTACCTTATTATAAAAACTTATCTAGAGAAGGCATGAAAGATATTGTGAATATAGATAGTAGTTTAATGGCAATGCAATTAATGCTTACAGCAAAAGCTCACGGTTACGATACAAACCCTATTGGTGGTTTCGATAAAGAAAATATTGCGGATATTATCGGTTATGATTCTGACAGATATGTGCCAGTTTTAGCGATTGCTATAGGTAAAAAAGCACAAGATGCACACGATTCAGTGAGACTTCCGATTGATGATGTAAGGGAATTTTTATAAAACTTCTTAAAATTTTCACATTTACAAACGAACATTTTGTTACAATTTAACTAAATCTTTCTTTTCTATACGAATTAATCGTCTATAATTGTGTGTGATAAGATAAAAGGAGTTTCTATAATAATGAGTAAGAAACAAGTTATTTTTAGGGTAATCATTATTTTGATTATCTCTCTAATATTAGCAATTGCATTTTTCTTCGGACTCAAGGCTTATCAAGGTCATAAAAATCTTGAACTGATTGATAGCTATATGAGCGACCATCATCTTAATGATAAAGTGAAAAAAGACAAAACATCATATAGCACTAAAAAGGGACTATACTATAAAGAAGTCGTTTTCAAAGATGAACCTAACGTGACATATGTGATTCAACCTATCAGTACTTCAAAAGGAATATTCATTGAAGGTTTTGATAGCGAAACGAAGAAAAGTATTAAAAAAGCAAAACATAGTGATTTTGATCAAAAATATAAACCTTCTAAATAAAGGATTAACACACAGTTTTATTTAAACATAGAGCTGTGTGTTTTTTATTGGCGTTTTTAATAGGAAGAAATGCAACATGCATATATTTCTAGTGGAAAAAATTATATAGCTATTTTGATGTTATCTGATATAATTAAGTGATGTCAGATGAAGGGGAGTTTGCATAATGGCTCTATTCAAGAAAAAAATAAGTCTACCAACGCAAGTAATTATTGCTTTGGTACTCGGTGTCATCGCTGGTCTATTACTATATGGACAAGATGATGTTGCAAATTATATTAAGCCATTTGGTGATGTATTCTTAAATTTAATTAAGATGATCATCATTCCGATTGTATTTTGTTCATTAGCCTTATCTATTTCAAATTTAGGGGATTCTAAAAAGGTAGGAAGCTATGGATGGAAAGCAATCCTTTATTTCGAGATTATTACAACTATCGCCATAGGTTTAGGTCTTATCATTGGTAATCTATTCAAACCAGGTTCAGGTCTAGATCCAGATAAATTACCTAAAGGCGATATTACTAAATATCAATCATCTGCACATTCAGCAGAACAAGCGACTACTTATGGTAATCATCTTATAGATACATTAGTTCATATTGTGCCAACGAATTTATTTGAATCTATGGCAAAAGGTGAGTTATTACCGATTATCTTTTTCGCAGTATTTTTTGGATTAGGATTAGCTGCGATAGGAGAAAAAGCAGAACCCGTTAAAGGATTCTTAAGTGGTACTTTAGAAGCTGTATTTTGGATGATCAATAAAATTTTAAAATTAGCTCCAATTGGAGTATTTGCATTTATTTGTACGACAGTAATGACTTTTGGTGCTTCAGCATTAATTCCATTATTTAAATTACTAGTTGTTGTAGTATTTGCTATGGTTTTCTTTGTTATCGTAGTGTTAGGAATTGTTGCAAGAATGGTTGGAATAAGTATTTTTTCAATCATGAAGATACTTAAAAGTGAATTGTTACTTGCCTTTTCTACTTCAAGTTCAGAAGCAGTATTGCCGATTATGATGAAGAAAATGGAACGTTTTGGTTCGCCAAAAGATGTTACTTCATTTGTTATCCCTATCGGTTATTCATTTAATTTAGATGGCTCAGCTTTATATCAATCTATAGCTGCTTTATTTGTTGCTCAAATGTATAATATGCATTTATCATTAACTCAACAACTTGTATTAATGGCCACACTTATGATTGCTTCAAAAGGTATGGCTGGAGTGCCGGGCGTATCTATTGTAGTTTTATTAACAACATTAAGTTCTATGAACATACCAGCACAAGGTCTTGCTTTAATTATTGGCGTTGATCGTTTATTAGATATGGTACGTACATGTGTTAATGTTATTGGTAATGCACTCTCAACAGTTGTTATTGCTAAATGGGAAAACGTTTATGATAAAGAGAAAGGTCGAAACTACTTAAATTCAATTTAAAAAATTTATATATCTGACATTTTAGAGCCACTTACAATCTATGATTGTTAGTGGCTCTTATGCATTTTAAAAAATGTAAACA
>NZ_KV811766.1:40026-136849 GCF_001813195.1 Staphylococcus sp. HMSC065D05 | reverse complement strand
CTGAAGTAAAACCAAATCCAGATCAAAATAATAAACCAACTACTGGTCAAGACGCTGATCAAACAGGTCAAAGTACTCAAGTAAAACCTAATAACAATCAAACAGCAACTGGTACACAGGGTGCCAATGGTAATCAAAATACGCAACAAGGTAATACTGAACAAAACAACCAAAATGCTGAACAAGGTAATACTGGGCAAGAGGGTTCTAACCCTAATCAAAGTGCTCAGTTAGGTGCTACGGTTAAACCTGGCTCTGCTCCAAATCAAGATACTGAAGTAAAACCAAATCCAGATCAAAATAATAACTCAACTACTGGCCAAGACGGGAATCAAAATACGCAACAAGGTAATAAAGGCAATGCAGATAAAGATGCTAAAGTAAATACTAATGATGGTGAAACAAAAGCAGAAGTTAAAAATGGTACTGAATTACCTGAAACAGGACTAAGTAATGAATATGATTATACAACTACAGTATTTGGTTCTATCGCTTTAATATCTTCACTTCTATTATTAAGACGACAAAGAAAAGAATCTAAATAATACTTAACATCTTTATAACGAGTAAATCGCAATATCGATTTACTCGTTATTTTAATTTCTTAAAAAATTAATTTATCGCAATATTAAATATTGAATAACTACAAAAGACGAAGAAACTGAATAAGATAAAAAGAGAACACACTCGGTGACAACGTTGATGATTCACGATATAGAGTATTAAATTGCTCTATTCAATTGTTAAGTATTTTTTACATTCGGTCACACATAAATCAATACTCTGTTTTAAAATCAACTAAATTTCTATAAATATAAGAGGCATATTTAAATTAGTTTGATTTTATTATTTATATATCCTTAAAAAAGAGATTCCTTAAATATAGATATGAAGTGTATTGGTAAGACATGATAAATACTTTATTATTGTACTAAATTCCTATAAATAAATTATTCTAGCTACTCTAGTTCAAAACAAAAAATCCAACAATCTCACACGAGATTGTTGGATTTATTTCTTGTGTTCTATTATTTAGAAACTACTTCTTCACCATTGTATGAACCACAGTTTTTACATACGCGGTGAGATAATTTGTATTCGCCACAGTTAGGGCATTCAGTCATACCAGGTACTGAAATTTTAAAATGCGTACGGCGTTTATTTTTTCTTGTTTTAGACGTTCTTCTTTTTGGTACTGCCATGATTAATCCTCCTTAGAATAGACACTTAATTCAAAATGTCAGCTCAATTAATAATTATTATATCATTAATTCAACTGCTATTGATCTTTATCGTATAATTGTTGTAATTTTTGAAGCCTTGGATCAACTTTTCTTTGTTCAGAATCACTATCTTGCTCTTTTTGAACTTCAGTCAATTGATCTTCATCAATGACTTCCCAACCATTGCCTTCAGTTAACATTTGATCACTATGTTCAGAATAGGCACGCATAGGTTTTTCAATAATTACAAGCTCTTCAGCAATGTCTTTAATATTAATCATACCGTCAGTTACAAGATGATAATGTTCATCTTCTTGATCGTCACTATCGGTATAACCATCATAGCCTTCCAAATCAAATACTTCTGAAGTAGATACATCAAGAGGCACATCAACTGGTACTAAAGTACGAGCACAAGGCATTGTGTAAGTTCCAGTAACATGCATATCTGCAATCACTTCATTTGATTTGACTGTCAACTGTCCTTCAACATTGATATCTGAAAGATCAATTAAATCTAATGATTCTCTTAAATGCTCAAAATTAACCGTTTGATTAAATTCAAATGGCTTACCTTGATATTTTCTCAATTGTGTTATTGACCATTTCATATGGCTTCACCTCTAACAAGCACAAAATTTATTTTAACTTTCTAAACAAAAGTTGTCAAGATTTTTTCTTAACATACCTCGTTCTGTTACAATACTTATGATGAATACTGAAAAGGAGAAATGCAAATGAAAAGTGTTGGACTGATAACTGAATATAATCCTTTTCATAACGGGCACTTATTTCACGCTTCATTGTCAAAACAACGCTCTGAAACTAATGTAACTATTGCCATTATGAGTGGTAATTTTGTGATGCGTGGAGAACCAGCAATCTATCATAAATTTAAACGTACTGAAATGGCTTTATCTGCTGTAGATTTGGTCGTTGAGCTACCATTGATAGGTAGCCTATCTTCAAGTGATACCTTTGCGGAAATTGCTATTAAAACGGCTCAGTATCTCGATATAGATATTATATCTTTTGGCAGTGAAAGTGCGTCCTTAAAAGATTTACAATATCTTGCAACACAAATGATTGCCTATGAAACACATCCAGTTTTTAAAGAGAAATTAAAACAAGGTAAAAGCTATCCACGAATCTTAAGTGAGTTAACACATAACGACACACTTTTGCAATCCCCAAACAATATTTTAGGAATAAGCTACCTTAAAGCAATGCAGCAATTTGCACCTCGCATGTCAGCATTGACTATTAAAAGAGAAGGTTCACTTCATCATCAAACAGTAATTGATCACCATCATTTTGCAAGTGGAACATCTATTAGGCGTTCTCTAATGAATGATAATGAAGATTGGAAAAATGTGGTCCCAAACCAAATACAATCTCTATATTGTACACCTCATACTACGGTTGAGGATACATTTCCTTTTATCAAACACCAATTAATTACACAGCCAAAAGAGAGCCTTCATTCTATATACACAATAAATGAGGGCTTTGAAAACCGCTTGCAAACAATGATTCATCGAAGTGATTCCTTTGAGTCTCTAATATCAAACCTTAAAACAAAACGTTATACGCAGACATATATTCAACGTGTATTAATGAATGTGTTATTAAATATAACGAAAGATGATGTTAACAAGGAAATTAACGCTGTTAGAGTTTTAGGAATGAGTGAGAAAGGACGTTCGTATTTAAAATATTTAAAAGCGACTTATCCAAATCGTCACTACATTACTAATGTAAATCAAAAGACTGCACATTATTTTAAAAATGAAATTAAAGCGACTCATGTATATAATCTATTAAGTAATCAATCACTGACAGACTTTAACACACCCTTAGTACACATTTAAATGTTATAAAAGACCCGAAGTCTTACAACTCAAGCATAGTGTTATATACAAAAAATAATTGTAGTTTAATACCATTGTAGTCAACGTTATTCTTTCACTGACCTGAGCTTTTTTGTCAAATTTCGTATATAGAGTTACCTTTCATCTTTCTATTAACTTTATAATAAAAGAATCTGCTCTATTGGGTGTATCACTTCATATTATATATATATCTTGCTGTAATCATTATGAACAGAAACTGTAACATCTTTTTTGTAGTTTTGTTGTTCATTATAACTAAAATCCCTCAATAGAGTATCTTGTAATTAGATACCCTATCGAGGGATTTTTGACTGGATAGTTAAGAGGTGACAGCCATTTCATATATAGAACTAAATGACTGTTAGACACCCCTATATGTACAGTCGCCTCAGACATTAAATTTCTTTTTTAATGCTCTTTCGACATGAGGCGGTACAAAAGGTGAAATATCCGCTTGATATGCAGCTACTTCTTTAACTATACTTGAACTTATAAATGAATAGTTTGCACTTGTCATCATGTACATTGTTTCAATATTACTATTTAACTTTTTGTTCATAGAAGTAAGTCGTAGTTCATATTCAAAGTCACTTACAGCTCTCAAACCTCGAATAATTGTCTTTGCACCTACTTGATCACAAAAATCAACAAGCAATCCATTAAAATGATGCACTTGAATATTAGGCAAATGTTTAACTGACTCTTCAATCAACGCCATGCGTTCTTTTGAGTCAAACGTTCCACCTTTACTACTATTTTTTAGTACACAAACATGGATTTCATCAAAGCGATCGGCGCTTCTTTCAATGATATCTAAGTGACCATATGTAATTGGATCAAAACTACCGGGAATAACTGCTCTTGTCTTACTCATATTATTCTCCTTTTTCAAGTAACAAAGTATCTGTCAAACCATAATGATAACGCTTAATCATTTGAAATGGCGCAATTGTTATTTCTTCATTATGACTAAACTCACAAACGATAATACCATTTTCTTTTAATAAGTTAAACTCTGCTATACGAGAAATCGCCTCATTTATAAGCCCTTTATTATAAGGTGGATCTAAAAAAATAACATCGAATTGTACTTCTCGTTTAGCAAGTGCTTTAAGTGCTCTGTCAGCATTATTTTTATAGACTTCTGCTTGTGACATTAAATCCAATTGATTAAGATTAGCTTTTATAACCTTGACCGCTTTAAAATTTTGATCTACAAAAATCATTTTATCCATACCACGTGATAATGCTTCAATGCCTAGTGCACCACTACCGGCAAATAAGTCTAATCCTAAACCAGAAACATCATATAAACTATTAAAAATACCTTCCTTAACTTTATCCATAGTTGGGCGAGTATTTCGCCCCTCTAAACTTTCTAGCGCTTTACTTTTATGCTTACCCGCAATTACACGCATTGACTCACACTTCCATTTCATTCATTTATTTAATATAATTTGAAGATAAAGGAGTTTGATTTATTTATGAAACAATCATTTATTAAAATTGGTGAAGGTTTAACCGATTTATTCGAATTTACTACTCTTATAGAATATAATCATACGCGAATCAATCGTATTGTATATTTCCATACACCTCATTCTGAGAAACAATTATCATCCGTCGCAATAATAATGAACCCTACTGCTGAAAAACATTTCCAGGCCATGTACATCATGACAAATGCATTAAAATATCCCTATCCAGAGGGCAACAAAAAATTCAAGATGATTAATTCAGCTGCAGAAAATTATGACATTCCAGTTGTAGGTATCGACGTACAACCTCCTGATGTGTACCCAGACTTAGAATTATATTTTAACTACCTTATCAGTGTTTTGCGTCTTCAAAGATGGATACCACCTTTGCAATAAATTGATACTCTATTGTATTTCATGTTTTTCTTTTTCATATGTTTTTTTCAAATATTTATATGGAGAACCTTGAATGTCGTGAACGTACTTGAGTTGCATAAGTTTATGAACAATATTGTCAGCATCTGCTTCATTTATATACATCACAACATATTTTCGTTGACGGTTTGAGTGCACGATGTGACCATATTTTCTAATTTGTCGCTCATGTTTCATATGTTTTAAATAAATAATTAAACTCGTTCTAGGAATTATATTCATTTCTTACTCACTCCATTATTTATACATTTGTTATCATATCATGACTTTATAAGTAATGAAATAACTAAGGATTAACCTAAACGATAAAAGTAATATTGAAATTCTATGACTTTAAACTTTATCTATCTTAAAATAATGATGAGAAAAAGTAATCATAACCATCGTACCCCAACAATAGTATTGGGGTACACTCACTTTAACTATCACTAGGAGGATTCGATTATGGCTCATTCAAAAAAATGGTTTATTAATGGTACTTTAGCAACAGCCGGTATTATAAGCAGTCTATTTTACTTTTTTAAAAATAAAAATAAACCACCGCAACAATTAAAATCAATTCCACCTTTCTTCTCAGGTCAAGCACCTTACATACTTGCACATAGAGGTGGCATGGCAATGCGTCCAGAGCAAACACAGTTGGCATTTGATAATGCTGTTGAATATGGACTGGATGGCTTTGAAACAGATGTACGACTAACTAAAGATGAACAACTCATTGTTTTTCACGATGCACTTGTCGACCGTACAACTAATGGTTCAGGTAAAGTGAGTGAACATACTCTAGCTGAACTAAAACGCTTAAATGCGGGATATCATTTTACTGATATCAATAATCAAACCCCTTATCGCGGGCATGATAAAGCTAAGATTTTATCATTCGAGGAACTGCTTGAATTGTACCCTAATATGTATATCAATGTGGATTTAAAAGATGCGCCAGACACCTATGAAGGTCGTATCGCACCAAAAGTGATTTTCGATAATATCATCAAACATGGGGCACAACATCGAGTGCTCGTTACAAGTTTCCATAAAAAACAAATTCAACGTTTCACTGAGTATAACCAAGCTGACATTGCTATCGGTGCTAGTGAAGCCGAAGTTGCTGAAGGTTTTCTTAAATTTAATGGCATGTTAGGTCATACATTTAAACCTCAAGCGGACACATTCCAAATGCCAGTTGCATATAAAGGAATTTCATTAACTTCTAAGCGTTTCATTCAATGGCTTAACTTAAATAATATTGTACCCGGTTACTATGGTGTGAATAGTATAGATTTAATGACAGACTTATATCATAAAGGTGTTCATACCTTAGTGACAGATCGCCCAGATTTAGGTCAACAATTTAAAGAAACATTAAAATAAATTGAAATATAAGTTTTTTAATGATTGCTCATTATTAATTTAACTCAAAATACCTAGGACATCCGAATTGTCCTAGGTATTTAACATATCTACCACGCGTTTCTGAAATAAAAGTGTATTTACTTTTAGTCTTTTAACATTAATTTATCTTTAGCTAAATAATGCAATATTTACGATGTCATTATTTAATCTATTTTACTTTGTATATAGTTTGAGCGGTACAAGTATTTTTCATAAATGAGCATCGTTAAAAATAGAAATGACTTTGATAAAGTGCGAATCTAAAATTTTGTTTTATAAAATATATATACAGTAGACTTACCTTTCATAAAACTATAATGGACAAAAAGAGGTGTGAAATAGTTTATTAATCCATTTCACGTCTCTTAAAAATGATACAAACCGCTTCCTTCAAAGTAACAAATTCTTAATTACAAAGATTTATCTTCTGTATAACATTAATTACACAAACATTATTCTTTGATATTACTGATTAATTAATGCTTTGATCATGCCTTTTAATTACAATGAACAGTTACATGTGCCACCAGAGGCACATCCATCATGTCCAGTTTGGAAGAAAGGATTACCTGTTTCAATTTTTACATGCTCAGAAACAGCAAATGCGATTTTGGACATCACTTCGTCAATTAAATTTTGTAATGCCACTTCCTTTGCTTTATACTCCATTACTACTGGAAGCATTTCATAAGCACGTTTTCGTTGTCGTGTTTCTAACATAATATCTTTGTAGTCGGGATGATATTTTCCAAATCTCATCACATCATCATACTTATCTTTCACTTTTAGAAAAGCTTGATAAAATAGACTTGCCTCATCATCAGCATCTAATTGTATTTTAGCTCGTCGGTATGATACATAAATATCAGATTGTACAATCATATCCGAGATATCCTCAATATCATCTAAAATGTCTAATATTTCTTCAGTAATCACAGAATCATCCTTTATTTACTTTACTTTTCTACAAATATTAATGAGTAGTAATCACTCATCACTTCTCCACCCATTTCATCATACTTATTACTTAACAAGCGCGAGCGATGAATATCAGAATTAATCCAACTATGGATAAGTGTAGGTACATCGTCAAAATCATAACCTACATTTTGACTTGCCGACTTATAACTTACATGGCGCTCATCCAGTTGCTGTGTTAAAGCATTCTCAGTAAACTCCACACTGTCAGATCCTTTATCCGTTGCTTCATACAAATTGATAGCAGCAATACGAGCAATATCGTTATTAACTTTAAGTGATTTTAAATTTTTCATTTCTCTCATTTTATTCGTTACTTCATAGAGTGTAATCAATTGATTAGGATTTTGTTCATGAGGAATTTTATCGTCGGAACTTTCACTAATTCGTCCCTCATCTTCTACTCTATTTAACTTATATGGTTGTAGTGTTGCCAATGTATTTGCATCTAAAAATCTCACTGCCAAAATTTTATTAGTCTGTTGATCAGAATATATTTGAGCATAAACATCTCCATATTTAATTAACGTCTGTGTCTTTAAATCTTCATCAGACATTTCAAATTTATAAGTTTTACCTTTCGTCTTGACAGTTGGTTCTGGATTAATACTAGTATCTTCAAAAATATGAGATGAATTTTCACCTATTTTAAGTGGGCTCACTTTTACACCTTTTCCTGTGGCATAAACTGATGTGATTGTTCCTTTATTAGTACTTACAATATAATATTCATCTTTGTGTTTAAAGACATAATTTTTAAAACCATTTTTATATGGATAAGACCGGTCAGCTTGTCCATAATGATGCGTTAGAGTTTTAATATCTTTTCCAATCCAAGTCCCTATCCCTTCTTTAGGTTTAGGGTTCTCAGCATCCTTATTCGCCTGTTTAAATTGCTCTGTCTTAGTTGTCTTGCTATTTTTATTAGGATTCTCTAGAACATCAAACTTTAAACGTGGTGAGTAAAAGAGATAAATTAAAAATGTCACTAATAATATAACACCAATAACTTTAATTATTAACTTTTTCATCTTTCACCCACCTCTTAATAATTATATATATTGTACAAAAATGTCCTAACCTTTTTCAACATAAGTGAAACGTGTAAACATTCCCCATCATTATTCTTATAAAAAATTTTAAATACTTTTGTATTCTTTATTTATACAAAAGTAAACATGAATGAATTTTCAAACATCTTAAAAGCTAAATATTGAAAAGATATATATCGTATCAGTAAAAAACGACTTCAGTATGATTACAGATCTCGCTTCAATTTATTTAAAATATTTAGATAGGATTTGAGTCATATGTGATATGTATGTAACTGTAGAAATAGTAGATAATGATTAGGAATAAAAAATTTGTTTATTGTATAATTTATGACAACCTGACAACTAAGTTATCTTCGTTCAGTACATAAAAATACCTGAGACAACCATTTGTGTCTCAGGCTCTTATAAAGAAAATTTATAGACCTAATGTAGCTTTAAGCAATGATGTTGTTTCTCCACCTGGATACAATATATATAACAATACATAAACTGCAACACCAGTAATTGCGGTAAAGAACCAAATTATTGAAGCCCAAGGCCCAATCTTTCTGTGAATATGAAGTTTATCTTTGAAGGCTAAAATGATTTGAATTAAGCCTAAAACGCCACCAACTGTTGCAAGAATGATATGGAAAACTAAGAAAATAGTGTAATAAACTTTAATAGAACTTGGTCCACCGAAAGCTGTATTACCGATAAAAATAGTTCTTGCTGCATAAATAATAAAGAATGTTAAAGCGAAAAAGGCAGCCCATAGCATAATGTTTTTATGCTTATGAACTTGACGTTTCCAAATCAATGTCCAACCAATAGCGACTAAAATCGCACTAATAACAATACACGATGTACTTATCGTTGGTAAAATGGGTACGTTCATAAGTTTCATCCTTACTTAAGTTAATTTATATCATCTTGATTAATGAAACAACTACAACGAGCGCAAAGAATACTACTAAGTAGTTCAATGAATAAATGAACATTTGCGTTGCCCATTTAGTTTGATTAGATTCTTTTCTGAACGTTGTAAAACCTAAAGCTAACCATCCTAAATTAAGTAGTGTAGCAATAACAACAAAAGTTACACCTAAATTAGATAATAAGAATGGTAATGGTAATAATAACACTAACCAAATAAACATGCTTACTCTTGTCCGTTTGAAACCTTTCACTGATGGTAACATAGGAATATTTGCAAGCGCATACTCATCACTACGTTTAATTGCAAGAGCGTAGAAATGGATGGGTTGCCAACAAAAGACAACTAAGAAGAGTGCTACTGCTGGTAAACTTAATGATCCATCGATAGCTACCCAACCAATTAATGGCGGTACAGCTCCAGGAAAACTTCCAACAACAGTATTCCAAGTTGTGTGACGCTTAGACCAAATTGAATAGTAAGATACATATCCAACAATACCAATTAATCCTAAAACACCAGAAGGTATATTTAATAAGAATAAACATGCTTCACCTATTAACATCATCCCAAAACTTAACATTAATAAGTTTCTATCAGATATTCTATCATTTACTGTTGGTCTACTTTGCTTACTTGGCATAATGCGATCAATATCTTGATCATAATAATTATTTAAAGCACAAGCGCCCCCCATAATAAGCGTAGAGCCAACTAGCATCAATAGTATTTGTGGAATGGAAGATAGGAAGGAATGGTTTGTCATTACTATTGCAAGCCATGCGCCTGCAAAAGCAGGTATTAAATTACCTTGAACAAGGCCCATTTTAATAATTTGTTGTAATTCTTTGAAGGATACACGGCCCGTAGTATGTGACAAAGTTTGATCTTTGTTCATAATTCCCCTCCTTAAATTTCTCATATAGTATAATGATATAGTAAATCACATAAAAAGACTAGGTTTTATAAAATTAAATTGTGACACTTTTACGACATTATAAATCGTCAATTTTGTGACACACTTAAAAATGTTATTCTTGATATAATAAGTTAAAAGTAAAAATATGTACATTAATTTAAAGTCATTTTTCTTCAAGTGTCGTATTAAATGAAGTATCAATTAACGAGTCTTTCAATGACTTTATTCTATTATGTAATATTATAATTTAATACTTTAAATTAATGATGGGGTGTTTATCATTGTTTAGAAAGCAAAACCTTAAATGGTTAGGTGTTTTAGCTACGATTATTATGACCTTTGTACAATTAGGTGGCGCCCTCGTAACTAAAACAGGATCAGAAGATGGTTGTGGCTCGTCTTGGCCTTTATGTAACGGCGCTCTACTTCCAGAAAATTTACCAATACAAACAATTATAGAACTGAGTCATCGCGCAGTATCAGCCATTTCACTTATAGTTGTATTATGGCTTGTAATTACAGCTTGGAAAAATATTGGATATATTAAAGAAATCAAACCACTCTCTATTATTAGTGTTGGTTTTTTATTAGTTCAAGCACTTGTAGGTGCTGCTGCTGTGATATGGCAACAAAATCCTTATGTATTAGCACTACATTTTGGTATATCACTTATCAGTTTCTCTTCTGTTTTCTTAATGACATTAATTATTTTCTCAATTGACAAAAAATATGAAGCTGACATTTTATTTATTCACAAACCTTTACGTATCTTAACTTGGTTGATGGCTATCATAGTATACTTAACTATTTATACTGGTGCTTTAGTTAGACATACTAAATCAAGTCTTGCTTATGGTGCTTGGCCTATTCCATTTGATGATATCGTTCCTCATAATGCGCATGATTGGGTACAATTCTCTCACAGAGGTATGGCGCTCATCACTTTTATCTGGATTATGATTACATTTATACACGCTATTAAGAATTATTCAGATAATCGAACTGTACGCTATGGTTATACTGCATCATTTATACTTGTTATCCTTCAAGTTATTACAGGTGCTTTATCAGTCATAACTAATGTCAATTTAATTATTGCGTTATTCCATGCTTTGTTTATCACATACTTATTCGGAATGATTGCTTACTTTATTTTACTAATGTTAAGAACGACGAGAAGTCTAAAATAATTTATTTTTTTCATAAATTTATAACAATTAAAAAGACACGCCACTCAAAATACCATAACGGTAAGATAAGTGGCGTGTTTTAATATATTTAAGTAAAAATAGACCATCTAAATATCTTACTAATCTAGATGGTCATATTAACTATGATTGTTTTTCAATTTCCACTAATAAATCTCCTGTGGCAATGGCATCTCCATTAGCAACATTTATTTGCTTAATAATTCCATCAAATGGCGCCTGAATCGTCGTTTCCATCTTCATTGCTTCAGTGATTAATAATGGTTGATTAGCTTGAACTTCATCACCTACTGACACTTTAACTTCAGTTACAGAACCAGGCATTTGAGCACCAATATGATTTGGATTCGATTTATCCGCCTTAGGTTTAACATTAGCATTCGTTTTTACATTTTCATCTTGAATATAAATACGTCTTGCTTGACCATTCATAGCGTAATAAATTGTACGTTTACCATTCTCATCTGGTTCACTGATTGTTTCTAATTTAATAATTAGACGTTTACCAGTATCAATTTCAATTTCAACTGTTTCACCATTACGCATGCCGAATAAGAATGTCGGTGTATCCAGTAAAGATACATTACCAAATTGCTCTTTAGTTTGAATATATTGTTTATATACCTTCGGATAAAGTACATAACTAATTATATCTTGTTCTGTTACCTCATCTTGTTGTATGTCGCTTAATTCTTGACGGATTGCTTCAAAATCGACTGGCTCCAAGTATTCCCCTGGTCTTTCAGTAATTGGTTGCTGTCCTTTTAAAATAACATCTTGCAATTTCTTGTTGAATCCATTGACAGGTTGTCCAATATCACCTTTAAAGAATGACACAACAGATTCTGGGAAATCTAATTTATAACCATCATTGATGACAGTATCTTCATCAAGATCATTTTGCACCATATATAGTGCCATATCTCCAACTACCTTTGAAGATGGTGTTACTTTTACAAGATCTCCGAACAGGAAGTTGACACGACGATACATCTCTTTGACTTCATCAAAACGTTCACCCAATCCTAAACTTTTAGCTTGTTGACTTAAGTTTGAATATTGGCCACCCGGCATTTCATGTTGATAAATTTCTGTATTTGGTGATTTGATATCACTCTCAAAGTCTGCATAGTAAGGTCTGACTACAGACCAGTAATGACTTAATTCTTCTAAACCATCAATATCAGTTCTTAAATTACGTGGGAATCCATTTAGTGCATAATATAATGAGTTTGCACTTGGTTGACTCGTTAAACCACTCATAGATGCAACAGCAGTATCAATAATATCTACGCCAGCATCAATGGCTTGTTTATATGTCAACAATCCATTTCCACTTGTATCATGTGTATGTAAATGAATTGGAAGATGTGTTGCCTCACGTAATTCACCAATTAATTCGTAAGCTGCCTTCGGTTTCAACAAACCAGCCATATCTTTAATTGCTAAAATATGGAATCCTTCTCTTTCCAGCTCTTTAGCCATTTTAACGTAATAATCTAAAGTATAAATATTAGAACGTTCAGCATTTAAAATATCACCTGTATAGCAAATTGTACCCTCAGATACCATTCCCGCTTCTTGAACAGCTTCATTTGCTACTTTCATTTGATCAACCCAGTTCAATGAGTCGAAAATACGGAAAACATCTACACCAGCTTTTGCACTTTCATGAACGAATTTCTTAATTACGTTATCAGGATAGTTTTTATAACCTACTGCGTTCGAAGCGCGTAATAACATTTGGAATAACACATTCGGAATGGCTTTGCGCAATCTTTCTAAACGTTCCCATGGATTCTCTTTCAAGAAATTATAAGCGACATCAAATGTTGCACCACCCCACATTTCTAATGAAAAACTATCTTTAAACACTTCAGCAGTTTTAGATGCAATGTTCATCATATCTTTTGTTCTTACTCGTGTTGCAAGTAAAGATTGGTGTGCATCTCTAAATGTAGTATCGGTAATTAAAACATCTTCTTGTTCTCTCACCCAATTTGCAACACCTGTTGGTCCATGTTGCTCAAGGATTTGTTTTGTTCCAGATAACTGATTGATTTTCTTTTGAGAAATTTTTGGGATTTTGGTAGATTCATATTCTGGTTTTGGACGCTTTTCTACATTAGGAAATCCGTTTATCGTCACATTACCAATATACTCTAAAGTCTTGGTACCTCTATCCAATGTCGGTGCAATATCGAAAAGTTCAGGTGTTTCTTCAATAAATTTAGTAGTATAATCACCACTTCTAAATTTATCATTACGCATAACATTGATGAGAAATGGAATATTCGTTTTTACACCACGAATTCGCATTTCGCGTAATGAACGTTCCATTTTCTCTTCAGCTTGTTTAAATGAAACGGCATGTGTAGAAAGCTTAACTAATAGTGAATCATAGTAAGGTGAAATTTCTGCACCTTGGAATCCATCACCTGCATCAAGTCTCACTCCAAAACCGCCACTTGATCGATATGCAATAATTGTGCCAGAATCTGGCATAAAATCATTAGTAGGATCTTCAGTTGTTATACGACATTGTATCGCATACCCTAAAGTTTGTATTTCATTTTGGTGTGGCATAGAGATTTTATCTCCAAATAACGATTCTCCATCAGCAACTAAAATTTGCGTTTTTACAATGTCTATACCAGTAATCATTTCAGTAATTGTATGCTCAACTTGAACACGTGGATTAACCTCAATGAAGAAAAATTCATCTCCAGAAACTAAAAATTCCACTGTTCCAGCGTTGACATATTTAATATTTTTCATCAGTTGAATTGCGGCATCACAAATTCGCTCTCTTAATTTGTTAGAAAGACCTACTGAAGGTGCAACTTCAACGACCTTTTGATGACGTCTTTGCACGGAGCAATCTCTTTCATACAAATGAATGATATTCCCGAATTCGTCACCAATAACTTGAACTTCTATATGTTTTGGATTATCAATATATCTTTCAATATAAACTTCACTATTACCAAATGACTTTTCGGCTTCTGATTTCGCACGATGGAAAGCGTCTTCTAACTCGCTTGATTCACGAACGATTCGCATACCTTTACCGCCGCCACCGCTAGTGGCCTTAATCATAAGTGGGTAACCTGCTTCATTAGCAAACTGTTCTGCAGCTTCAAAACTTTCAATAGGACCATCTGTACCTGGGATTACAGGTAAGTTAGCGTTAATAGCAGTTGTTCTTGCCTTAACCTTATCTCCGAACATGTCTAGATGTTCTAGATGCGGACCTATAAATTTAATGCCTTCGTCAGCACATCGGCGTGCAAATTGCTCATTTTCACTTAAAAAACCATACCCAGGATGAATTGCATCGACACCCGCGCGAAGAGCTACTTCGATGATACGTTCGATATTCAAATAACTTTCAGCAGGTCCTAAGTCACTTCCCACTAAATAGGATTCATCTGCTTTATATCTATGTAACGAACTTTTATCTTCATTAGAATAAATTGCTACTGTACTAATATTTAATTCTGCTGCCGCTCTAAAAATTCTAATAGCGATTTCACCACGGTTAGCAACAAGTAATTTCTTTATTTGTTTCAAAAGCCAAGACACCCCTTAGAATGTTACGAATTTTCTAAATAATTAGATAATAAAATTTTATCTCAAATGATTGAATAATTCTATAGTAATTCATGAAAGAATCATATCATTTATCAATTTGTAACATTTAATTAAATAAATTAGTTCAAACTGACTGCACTATGTGTAAGTTAAGTTGTCAGTCAATTACTAGAAAACTTATAAATGTTAATAACTTAATATTATCATCTATATAAGAATGACGCTAGTTAAAGTATGCAGATTTACAGAATCTTAAATTATGATCATGAGTAGTGACTAACTATACCAAATATTATGATATGAAAAACCCAAGAGGAATAATTTACATTCATCTTGGGCTATAGTCTTAACTTGATATTATAAATTTTATATACTATTTAATTATATCGACGTTTAATATCTACCTTACGTTGTTTCAGTCGTTTATCATCTTGTTTTATCTGTTTTGCTGTAATAAGCAGTAATCCCATGGCTATACTTAAACTAATCATCGATGAACCACCAAAACTGATAAATGGTAACGGTACACCAGTAAGTGGAATTGTGGCAGAAATACCACCGATATTTACAAATGTTTGGCTTCCGATATAACTAGCTATCCCAACGCAAACTAATTTATAAAAATACGATTGCGTTTTATTAGCAAGTTGGAAAGCACGATATACAATAAAGTACTCTAAAATTAAAACGATTAAGCCACCGATTAATCCCATCTCTTCACAAATAATAGCAAATATGAAGTCTGTATGTGGCTCTGGCAAATAACCAAGCTTCATAATACTATTTCCTAGACCACGTCCGAACAACCCACCATTGCCAATTGCCAAAAGAGAATTAGAAATATGATATCCTGTACCTGATTCTTGACTAAAGGGATTGGTTAACGTACTAAAACGTGCCTGCAAATAACTTGGAACCATGTCTAACATGAACATAAATGTAGCTACGATGATAAAACCAATAGCTACCAAAGTACCCCATTTTAGCATATTCTGCACACCGATACCTGAGTAAAAAATAATTGAGAAGAATATGATCACAATTAGCATTGTTTGACCAACATCTTTTTGAAAAAGAACAAGTATCAAACATGTTACAACAAACAAAATTGGTCCTAATATTAATTTAATATTATGTCTCACCGCAGGCATCTTCTTTTCAATCATAAATGGTATGTATAGAATTATTGCAATCTTCAATAACTCCGAAGCTTGTAAGTTCATGAATCCTAAGTTAATCCAACTTTTAGAACCATTGATATTTTTTCCTATTACTAAAGTTAGTAGTAAAAGTATAAAAATTCCAATCATCATACCTTTTTGAACATTAGGCTTTTTTAATATTTTAACATTCATAATAAAAGCCATAAAAAATACGATAATAAAGCTCATGATAACGTATAAAAGTTGTCGATTGTAAAAGTATGTACCTGAAACTGGTACTCCCCCGGTTAAAGTACCTTTTGTAGCTGCAACCATGCTTGCACTATAAACCATTACTAATCCAATCAAACAGAGGACAACATAAGTTATTAACAATGGATAATCGATAAATTTAGAAGTCTTTCCAATATATCGCATTATATTTTTAAAATTTTTCATATACTAGATCTTCCAATACTAAATGATTAAAATTTATCTCTTTGTTGACTTAGTAAAACACATCGCTACTAAAAAGCGTTCTTATCTATTATATACTTCAACGTATCTATTAAACAAATATAAACAAATACATCTACCATTAAAATCCATGATTTAAATTTACTTTAACAATATTTGAGAGAAATGAGCTTTTTTTAGTCTGCTTTCAAATCAATTTCACTTTTAAAGCTTACAACAAAAAAGACCGAGAAAGATATCAGAATTAATATCAACTCAGTCATTTATGCGATGATTGACTCGCACAATTAATCATCTATCAATATTTTCTTTAAACATAAGACATTATGCATACTCTCAATTTAGCGAATACATTATTTTTACAATTAATTACAAATAAAAAGTTTAAACATTCGTAAATGCTTCGTGCAATTTAGAAAGTTCTTTTTCAAGTCTTAGCATTAATTGCTTACCATCTTCTTTATCAACTAATCCAAGTTGAACTGCGAAATCAACTTCCTTTTGTAATCCAAACATTTGAGTATCTAAAACCTCTTCATAAAGTGGACAAGAAGGTAAAGTTAAGTTATCCATTTGAACTTTAATTAGATGTAATATTCTGTCTGCATCTTTATTCAATTGGTCATATGCCGCACTATTTAACTTCGATTGGTTAGACATGACATATTCCCCCTATCGTTTCAATTAATATCTTCACAATAGAAGTTTATCCTACTGAAAGTTAAAAAGCAAGCGAATTTAAATTAAGTGAAAGCGATTTTGTGTTAAAATAATAAAAGATAAAAATTTAGGGAGTGGGCATTTATGATTCAAATAAAAGGAGCAGTCAATTTCCCTATTTCATTGGATAGTACGACTTGGATATTTGACGATAGAAAAGTTACTATTGATGATTTAGAACGTGGGGTATTTGATGGTAGTAGACCCATCAACTTTGATGATAACAAGGAATGGAACCGTGCTATTTTAGAAGGACAAACAAATCCACCAACGCTTGATTCTGAAATTAAATATAAAAAACGTTCGGTTTTAGATGAGACATTTGTGATAAATATGACACCATTTTTCAAAAATGCCGAACCCATGGAGAATGCTAGCACAATAAAACTTTCTAATAAAGATTACTCTATCAATGTACCCATGGACTTATTACCTTATTTGTTCTTTCAATTTTCTAGGAATGGCAAACGTTTATATAGTGATAATGCCGTTGATAGTTTTATATATATACCTGAGGAAGGATACTCTCATCAATTTAAGTATGTCACACATATAGAGGTGCTTTAATATGAGAAAGGTTCAATGTATTATTTGCGATACTAAGGTTTTTATTGATGAACATACAGTCGAGGCTAAACGCTTAAGAAATAATCCTATACGCACTTTCATGTGTGATGATTGTAAAAGTAGACTCGATACACCTAAACAAAGCAAACGAGATTAAAATGATATATTTGAAAATTTCAAAGTATCTAACATAAATAAATGGTGCAACCTTAATAATGAAAATTATTACTGTGGTTGCACCATTTGTTATATAACTAAATTATTGTTCGTCCTGCATTAATTGTTTAACTCTTTTAGCTTCTTTTTCACGGGCAGATTTATTAAGTATTTTCTTTCTTAAGCGAATACTTTCAGGAGTTACTTCCACCAATTCATCATCATTAATAAATTGTAACGCTTCTTCTAATGTTAAAATTCTAGGACGATTCATCGTTTGTGTTTGATCTTTAGTAGCTGAACGTACGTTTGTTTGATGCTTTGCTTTAGTAATATTTACTGTTAAATCGTTCTCACGGTTATGTTCACCAACAATCATACCTTCATATACTTCAGTACCTGGTTCCATAAAGTTAACACCACGATCTTCTAAGTTAATAATCGCATAGGAAGTTGCTTGACCTTGGTCCATAGAAATCAACGCACCATTACGTCTACCACCGATTTGAGCTTTAACTCGTGGTCTAAATTCTTCAAATGTATGGTTAATAATTCCATAACCACGTGTCATAGACATAAATTCAGTAGTATAACCAATCATACCGCGTGCAGGTACCATAAAGATTAAACGCGTCAAACCATTGTCGGTTGTCATCATATCTAACATTTCACCTTTTCGTGCACCTAATGATTCAATCACTGCCCCGGCATTTTCAGAAGGCACTTCACATTGTACACGCTCAAATGGTTCACTTAACACACCATCGATTTCTCTTAAAATAACTTGAGGTTTAGAAACCTGTAATTCAAAGCCTTCTCGTCTCATGTTTTCAATAAGAATAGACAAGTGTAGTTCACCACGACCAGCAACAACCCATGAATCTGGTTGATCAGTCGGTGTAACTTTTAAAGAAACATCTGTTTCAAGTTGTTGATCTAATCTTTCTTGAATTTGTCGAGCTGTTACATAATCACCTTCACGTCCAGCAAATGGAGAGTTATTTACTTTAAAAGTCATTTCTAGGGTTGGTTCATCAATACGTAACACAGGTAATGGGTCACGATGATCATGTGGTGTAACTGTTTCACCAACGTTAATATCTTCCATACCTGAAACAGCTATTAAGTCTCCTGCTTGTGCTTCTTCAATTTCTTCACGTTTAAGACCAAAGTAACCAAATATCTTCGTCACACGAAAGTTCTTAACTGTACCATCTAATTTAATTAGTGATACATTATCACCTACACGCATTTTACCTCTGAACACACGTCCAACGCCTATACGACCTACATAATCATTATAATCTAGTAAAGCAATTTGGAATTGTAATGGTTCATCTGAATTATCTACTGGTGCCGGTACATAGTCAATAATCGTCTCATATAGGGATTGCATATTTTCGTCCTGGTTTTCAGAGTCTAGACTTGCTGTTCCATTCACAGCTGAAGCATAAACAACTGGGAAGTCTAATTGCTCATCATTCGCTTCCAATTCAATGAATAAGTCTAATACTTCATCTACAACTCCCTCAGGTCTAGCTGCTGGTTTATCAATTTTATTCACAACTACAACCGGTTTTAGGTTTTGTTCTAAAGCTTTTTTAAGAACAAAACGAGTTTGAGGCATTGTACCTTCATATGCGTCAACCACTAGTACTACACCGTCAACCATTTTCATGATACGTTCAACTTCACCACCAAAATCGGCGTGTCCAGGTGTGTCTAATATATTGATACGCGTACCTTTATAATCTATCGCTGTATTTTTAGCAAGAATCGTAATACCACGTTCTCTTTCTAAATCATTAGAGTCCATTGCACGCTCGTCGACATGTTCGTTTTCACGAAATATACCTGATTGTTTAAGCAACTGGTCTACTAATGTTGTTTTACCATGGTCGACATGCGCAATAATCGCTATATTACGAACATCTTCTCTTAAATTAGTCATTTTATAAATTCCTTTCTTTTGTATACTCCCACTTTTAATTGCAACTGTTTTATTATATCATATATTATTGAAAAGATAAGTAAAAGGTGGGGTATGGGATGCAACAAAAAAAATCTAAAGGCATTTTCTGGATCTTCTCAATATTGGCTGTCGTTTTTTTAACATTATTTAGTTTCGCATTAGGTGCTGCTAATGTTCCAATGATGATTTTAACATTTATACTTCTCATTGCAACATTTGGTGTTGGGTTCAGTGTGAAAAAGAAATATCGCAAAAACAATTGGCTTTAAAAATTTATTTATCATTATATTGATTTCATTAAAAGCACGCAAAGACAGTTATTGAACGTAATTATAATACTGATATGAACTTGCATCTTTAAATCAAATATTATAAGTCTTGGACACTATCAATTTTTGATTTACTAAATTTTAAATCTAACACTTTTCATAACAGTGAGTTATTTATGATGAACATAATCAATCGAGGTAGAGTAGACGGAATTTAACTTGAATTCGTCGTTTCACTCGGGTAAAGATTCTTCACCTAGATGATTCGTAGAATGAACTGAGTGAAATTCTCTCTGATGTGACCTACAATTCATTATGAAATAACCCTCATATCAGTACATTTTCAATTCAGTCATTGACCGTCTACACATTATGAAAGCCTAGGACAACAACTATGCCCTAGGCTTTTATATTTTTTATAAAGAGATAACTCAACAATACTTATATCAAACTTTTAGTGGTTCTAAACTCCTTATAAGACATTCTTCAAATTAAGGTTTGAAGAACAAAGAAATTTGAAATTTTCATATTTAAAGAAAATAGATAATTCTTTAACTCTATTGATTCCGTCTTTCTATCTCTTTCCAAATCTTTTTTCATGGAGTGTAATAAGCGTATCTCTTTGCTGATTTAAATGATGGTTTAATATTTCACGATGAAGGCTAGGATTTGCTATTAATATTGAATTCGGTTGATTGAAGTCTAATTTATCGCCTAATAAGTTGGTTCCTATCCCGCCTACTTCGTTCAAAATCAACAATCCACCTGCAAAATCCCACGGTTGTAATCTAGGTGTAACGTAAGCCGCCAATTGACCTTTCGCTACACTAATAATTTCTAATGCTGCACTACCATATGCTCGTGCACTTCTTGCCTCATTCACTATTGAACTAAAAATATCACTAAGTATTGGTTTCGTAAGCCAATTAGGATTAATACCTATAATACTTCTTTTAAGTTCGGTGTTTTGAATCATTTCAAGTTTATGTGTGTTTTCAAATGCACCCTGTCCAACCTTTGCATGATATAAAACATCTTTCATGACATCATAAACAAAACCTGCATAAGGCTTCCCATCATGATAAATACCAATAGAGATGGCAAAATTTTCTTTTTGGTGAACAAAATTAAGCGTTCCATCAATCGGATCAATAACCCAAATAACCCCATTTAAATACTCGAGATTATGACCATGCCCCTCTTCGCCAATAACCTGATGATCTGGATAATTATGAAGAATCGTTTCATATAGATAATTCTCTGTCGCCTTATCCACATTTGTAACTAAATCATTAGGATTTGATTTAGTCTTAATGTCTAATTCTTCTTGCATCATCAATCTTACCTTATTTCCTGCTTCTAGTATCAATCCTTTTGCAAAATCATATAAAGCCATCGTATCATCTCCTATTACTACATATTATACATGAATAACTATGTAAATTTATATGAATACACACTATTTTACCTTTAAAAAGACTTCGTAAATCAAGAGAATGACCATCCTTATTTTAGATAAACTTTAAAAGTTTATGCTACAATATTCCTAATCATATTAAAAGGAGGCATATGATGACTCAATATACTTTTTCACCTAAAGATTTTAAAGCTTTTGAAGTCGAAGGATTAGATCAAAGAATGGAAGCACTTAATGACTATGTCAGACCTCAACTTCATCAATTAGGATCTTATTTTGAAGAATATTTTACTACACAAACAGGTGAAACATTTTATGCTCACGTAGCTAAACACGCACGTAGAAGTGTCAATCCACCTATCGATACATGGGTAGCTTTTGCTCCTAATAAACGTGGTTATAAAATGTTACCACACTTTCAAATCGGATTGTTTAGAAATCAGCTTTTCATTATGTTCGGTATCATGCACGAAGGTAGAAATAAAGAAGAAAAAGTGAAAATATTTGATAAACATTTTGATAAACTGACATCATTACCTAGTGATTATAGTGTTTCTCTAGATCATATGAAATCTGAAAAGCACTATATCAACGATATGAGTAATGAAGAGTTGCATGCTGCTATCGATAGAGTCAAAAATGTTAAAAAAGGTGAATTTTTTGTTGCCAGAACATTATCACCTACCGATAAAAGATTACAATCTGATAAGTCTTTCCTAAAATTTGTTGAGGAAACTTTTGATGAATTTTTAAAATTTTATCAATAAATTTAAAATGCTTGAGTGATTTAAATTATGAAAAGTCATTCAAGCATTTTTATTGCCCCAATATTTTTAGGTTGACCTAATATTTTCTTTAGGTTAATATATTCTCATATATTAATAGGGGTGATTTTATTGAATATCAATAGTAACAATCAGGAACAACAACGAAGTTTAGATGAAATCAATAACACCATCAACTTCAATCATAATGATAGTGCAAGTCAAAAATTTCTGGCTTTTTTAGGACCAGGATTGCTTGTCGCTGTTGGTTACATGGATCCCGGAAATTGGATTACATCCATGCAAGGAGGAGCACAATATGGCTATACCTTGTTATTCGTAATCTTAATCTCTAGCTTGTCTGCTATGTTGTTACAAAGTATGACTGTGAGATTAGGAATAGCAACTGGTATGGATTTAGCACAAATGACACGTCATTTTTTAAATAAGCCTGTAGCAATTATGTTCTGGATTATTGCAGAATTAGCAATTATCGCTACTGATATTGCAGAAGTTATAGGAAGTGCTATCGCATTAGATTTAATCTTTGGTATACCATTAATTGTAGGTGCATTAATCACTGTATTTGATGTATTCTTATTATTATTCATCATGAAATTTGGCTTCAGAAAGATTGAAGCTATCGTGGGAACGTTAATCTTTACCGTATTGGCTATTTTTGTATTTGAAGTTTATATTTCTTCTCCACAAGTAATGGATATGCTTAATGGTTTTGTGCCCCATAAAGAAATTGTTACAAACCAAGGGATACTTTATATTGCACTAGGTATCATAGGTGCTACTATTATGCCACATAACTTATATTTACATTCTTCTATTGTACAATCGCGAAAATATGATAGACACAGTATTCATGAAAAAGCACAAGCGATTAAGTATGCTACCATCGACTCTAATATACAGCTATCCATCGCTTTTGTAGTCAATTGCTTATTACTTACACTTGGCGCTGCGCTATTCTTTGGAACAAAAACTGAAGATTTGGGTGGTTTTTATGATCTTTATTCGGCTCTAAAAACAGAACCTGCTTTAGGTGCATCGCTTGGCGGTATTATGAGTACTTTATTTGCTGTTGCCCTTTTAGCTTCTGGTCAAAATTCAACTATAACGGGAACGTTAGCAGGCCAAATTGTGATGGAAGGATTTCTTAAATTATCCATTCCAAACTGGTTACGTCGTCTTATCACTCGGTCTTTAGCAGTGATACCTGTTATCATTTGTCTTATAGTATTTAAAGGAAATACTGAAAAAATTGAACAATTACTTGTCTTTTCTCAAGTGTTTTTGAGTATTGCTTTGCCATTTTCGTTAATACCGCTTCAATTAGCTACAAGTAATCAAAATCTTATGGGAACTTTTAAGAATAAAACATGGATTAACATCATTTCCTGGTTACTCATAATTATCTTAAGTGGACTTAACGTATATCTTATCATTCAAACATTTCAAGAATTATGATTAAATGAATAACAAAGAATAAGTATCCTCTATTTTGAAATGATGAATTAGAAATATAGCTACTGTTGAAAAAGTACATAATAAAATTCAATTTAGATAGTGACGTTATATTTTATTAAAAAAGTCATTATTTTTCGCCATTTATGCACATACTTAACTTCAAGTTGTATAGTCCCTTTCTTACTTTATTAAAAAATACGCCCTATCAATTATTTTTACTGATAGGGCGTATTTTTATGGACTGTATTCAACATTTATTAGTCAAATATCAATTCTAAACCTATTAATATATATATGGATCGTCCTTTTTTTGTTTGTTGATTTCTTGTTCAGGATCCCAAACATCTTTCTGTTGTTGATTTTGTTGATGATTCAGATCACTTTGGTCCTTTGAATGGTTTTGACGAAGTTGATCTGTATCATTTTCATTTACATATGTTTTATCTTTTTTTGCAAAAAGTCTAATCGCAGCAATCATCCATAAAACCATCGCGATTAAATTAGTTGTAAATAAACCTACGATAGCCGCTGCTATGAGTAAACTAGCAGCAAGGTTTTTTCTTCCTTCAATTACCATTGCACCAACAAAACCTAATAGCGTTGAAAAACCTAAAATGACTAATGATGCAATAAGAGAAACTAAAAACATTTCAGATGACATATCTTGATTATTACCTGAAAACTGCTTCATTAATTCATTATATTGTTGTTGATTTGATGCATTATTAATAACAAATATCGATAGAATACCAAAAATTAAAAATAATAGGCTTAAGATATTAGCAATCCACGCTAATCTTTTTTCTACTTTTCTATTCAATTAATATGTGCCTCCTAACTCTTAAAACTATGGTTAATTTAATCATACTAAAAATTTATCTTTATCGCGAATAAGTTCATTTCCCATATTGATTAAGAAGTAAATAAGTTGCTAAGGTGTCAAGTTGATTTATCCAGAGTCCAACTCACTTTCTTTGAAATAGCGATATAGGTATCCCCACTTTTATTAAGTAATACGGTTAATCTAAAATTAAAAATATTGAATTCATCCTATATAAAATCTAGTTACAGAGGATGAATTTTTTTAAAATGCCTAGGACAGCAATAAATGTCCTAGGCATAAATATTAATTTTCTTTTTTTGAATCTTCCTCTTGGTTTAAGTTATTATCTGCATCTTCATGTTCATTATTAATCATTTGTCGACGTTCTTCATAATTCATACGTCGTTGGTTAACAGCACTTGGCTGGTTTTTTCTTCGTTCTTTCATACGTTTATTATATGCTTTTCTCTTTTCTTTTTTCTTAGCACGTATTTCTGCTTTTTCTCTTTTTCTTTGCGCTTTTAGTTCTTTAGGATCAATTTGTGGTTCAACAACTCCTACGTCATCGAGTTGATTACCTTCCATATGTTCCTGTTGTACATCTTCAAAATCCGTATTTTTAGATTTTTTATTGTACTTAGCTTGTCTTGACATGACTGTTGGTTCATCTTCAGTTTGTTGAGACGCATATTCACTTTCAACTGCTCTTTTTGGAAATTGAGAATATTTATCTTCATTGTCTACATATTCGTCTGAATAAAGTTGATTGGAAGATATATCTTCATCAGGTTGATTATCAGTTATACCATTATAGGAATCTTGTTGCTGAGCATTTCTATTGAATTGACGTCTTGTATTTCTATCTTCCTTTTTAGTGTGCATAGGTTCATACACATCATCATTATATCCATGTTCATTTCTTGACTCTGGTTCATAAAAACCTCTCTCATCATAGTATGTTTGATCATAATCATTATAATAAGATGGCACTGTTTCTATTCTATCTCTTCTTGCAAACATCATCATTGCAATGATAAAGAATAGGATAGGAATGATTAGAGTTACAATCAACAATACAAGTGGAATTGTGACTATAGCAGCTATTAAAAAAAGAAAACCAGACAAAATTCTTATATTCATAGAAATTAACGCTAAAAACGAGATGAGCAAACAAACAATAAAATAAACAATAATTGCCCAAACTCCATTTTGTAACCAAATCACAAATTGAGTTGTACTTAAATCATTATTGGCTAAAATTTGTTGTACGAGTTCATTATTATTAAGTGTGTTTTCTAAATTGGCAATTGACGTATCATTACTAAAAGATACGAGCGCAATAAACATTGAAACAATAGTTAATATGAGTAAGAATACCCAACTAAACCAACCTAATATTTTTTCAGTTAGCCGATTTGCTGGACGCTTAATTTGTGTATATTGCTCTCCTAACATTCGTTACAACTCCTTAACTTACTTATCACATTATTATATTAAAAAATTCTAAAAATAACTACCATTTGCTATTTTAAAGACATTTTAAAATTTAAAAAGCTTTCATTATAATCACTGAGAGACGATTGACCTAAATCTTTATAGACTTCTAACCGTTGCTGTTCTTGCTTTGATGGGTAGAATCTATGATCGTTTCTTACCTCTTTAGGCAACTTACTTCGAGCTGCTTTATTAGGTGTTGCATATCCTACCCATTCTGTATTCTGGGCACTATTTTGCGCGTCTAGTAAGAAATTCATAAACTTATACGCACCTTCTTTATTTTGTGCAGTTTTAGGTATCACCATATTATCAAACCAAAGATTGGAGCCTTCTTTAGGTATCACGTAATTATAACGAGTATTTTCCTGTACAAGTGGTGCAGCAACGCCACTCCAAACTACTGCAACATGTCCTTCGTTTTGTTGAAGCATCATGGTAATTTCGTCGCCTACTATACCTCTAACTTGTGGTGCTAAATTATGCAAATCTTTTTCTGCTTGATGAATATGGGTCGGATTTTTGTCATTAAGGCTATACCCTAATTTATTTAATCCCATTCCAATTATTTCACGTGCACCGTCTACTAATAAAATATCATTTTTGAGTTGAGAATGATACAAATCGCCCCAACTATCAAACGTTTCATTAGGATATTTCTCTTTATCATATAAAATGCCTACGGTTCCAAAGAAATATGGAATTGAATATCGATTGTTTGGGTCATATGACAAGTTCATATAATCATTGTCTAAATTTCTGATATTTGGAATTTTGTCATGATTTAAAGTCTCAAGCAATTTAGCTTTTTTTAGTTTTTGAACAGTATATTCACTTGGAAAAGCTACATCATAGTGTGTGCCTCCATTTCGAATTTTCGCTTCCATTGCTTCATTTGAATCAAAGGTTTCATATACGACTTGTATACCTGTTTCTTTTTCAAACTTCTTAATTAAGCTAGGATCAATATATTCTCCCCAATTGTAAACATATAACTTCTCATTTGCGTGGGTATTATCTTTTGATTTAAACCAATGACTAATCATTAAACATAAAATACCAATAACCATAGCAGAAATGATAAGTTGAAAAAATCGCTTCATTCATTGACACCTCGTTTCATCTTTTTCTGACGATTAACGATATGTTGAATAAAGTAATATCCAAATACTCCAAACATAATAGCAATAAATATTATTGTAGAAATGGCATTAATCTCCATACTTATACCTTTGCGAGCCATAGCATAAACTTCTACAGACAATACACTAAATCCGTTTCCGGTAACAAAGAAGCTTACTGTAAAATCATCTAAAGAATATGTTAATGCCATAAAGAATCCTCCTATAATCGAGGGCATAATATTAGGTATAATAATGCTACTTAATAATTGTGATTCATTAGCACCTAAATCTCTTGCTGCATTTAACATGTTATCATTCATTTCATATAATTGGGGTAAGACGATGATAACAACAATTGGAATACAGAACGCTATATGAGATGCTAGCACTGTTGAAAACCCTAAACCTAAACCTGTGAAATGTCCTATTGCAGTGAACATAATTAAAAAAGAAGCACCAATGACTACGTCCGAAGATACCATTAATACATTATTCATCGTTAATAGCGTAATCTTAAACCGTTTGTTGCGTAAATAATATAAAGCGATTGCACCAAATGTACCTATAACTGTAGCAATCGATGCAGATAAAAGTGCCACTGCAACAGTATTAAAAATCACCGACATCAACCGATCATTATGAAAAAGGGAGTGGTAATGTTCTAAAGTAAAATGTTCGAAGTGACTCATATTCCCCGCAGAATTAAAAGAATAAATCATTAAAAAGAAAATAGGAATATAAAGCACACTTATTAATAGAGCTATATATAATTTTCCATACCATTTCACACTAATCATCCCTTCCCATTAGATGATTTTGATTTTGTAATAATGAGTAAAAAGGCCATAAAAATAATAAGAAAAAGTGCTATAGTGGAACCTAATCCATAATTTTGTATAGTTAAGAACTGTTCTTCAATTGCTGTACCTACATTGATTACTTTGTTCCCAGCAATCAACCTGGTAATCATAAACAGTGAAAGAGCTGGTATAAATGTTACTTGCACACCAGTTTTAATACCTTCTCTTGTTAACGGAACGATGACTTTACGAAACGTAGTAAATGTACTAGCACCTAAATCATTAGAGGCTTGCAAAATATTGTTAGGAATTGCTTTCATGCTGTTAAATATAGGCAAAATCATAAATGGGATATATATATAACTCGCCACCAATAAAAATGCACCACTTGTAAACAACAAGTTTAATTTAGGTATTTGAAATACATGTAGAACTTGGTTAATAAATCCATCATGCCCTAACAAACCAATAAATGCATAGGTCTTGAGAAGTAAGTTAATCCAAGTAGGGATAATTAACAACATGAGCAGTATATTTTGAAATCTTGAATAAGAAATAAAGTACGCAGCTGGGTAACTTATTACTAAGGTAATCATTGTAATTAAAGCGGCATACCAAATTGAATCAATAAACATTTTTAAATATCTAGTTGAAAATACCTGCTCATAATTTGTAAAACTAAAGTGACCATGAATATCTATAAAAGAAAAGTAAACAAGTAAAATGACTGGAATGATAATAAATATAACCATCCATAATAAGTAAGGAACCAGTAACCATTTATTGACATTACGCATGATGATAGTCCTCATAACTTTCAATTCGCTTATCAAATTCTTCTTCTGTTTCACCTGGTACCATGATGTGTATTGCTTCTGGTTCAAAATACAGCCCTACTTCACTACATACATTAGCTTTTTTTGTTGATTGTATTACCCATTCATACCCTTTTCTGTCTTTGCAACAAATTTCATAATGTACACCTCTAAATAGCATAGAATCAACTTTGGCTTTAAATAGCCCATCATTTTTTGAAACAAGTGAAATGTCTTCGGGTCTAATTACAACTTCAACTTTTTTATTTTCTGTTATTCCCATATCTACACAATCAAAATTTTGACCATAAATATTGACGACAAAATCTTCAACCATTGTACCTTCAACTATATTGGACTCTCCTATAAAATCAGCAACAAATCGGTTAACTGGTTCATCGTATATATCTATTGGTGTCCCGAATTGTTGAATTTTGCCATCTTTCATAACAAAAATATAATCACTTAATGCTAAGGCCTCTTCTTGATCATGAGTTACAAATATAAAGGTTATACCTAAACGGGATTGAAGTTCTCTCAATAAATATTGCATTTCTGTTCGTAATTTTAAATCTAAGGCGGATAAAGACTCATCTAATAATAATATTTCAGGCTCATTAACAATTGCTCGTGCTATGGCTACACGTTGTTTTTGTCCACCACTCATACCTTGTATTTGCCTATGTTCATACCCACTTAATTTCACCAACTGAAGTGCCTCAGTAACTTTACGCTTAATTTCTGACTTACTTAATTTTTTTAATTTTAAACCATATGCTATATTGTCGAATACATTTAAATGTGGAAATAATGCATAATCTTGGAATACAGTATTTACCTTACGCTTATTCGGCGGCATTTTACCAATAGGTTTATCTTTATATATAATATCTCCACTATCGGGATATTCAAATCCTGCTATGAGTTTTAAAATTGTTGTTTTTCCACAACCCGAAGGACCTAAAAGTGTATAAAAATAGCCTGGTTCAATATCAATATTAATTTCGTTTAGTATTTGTACATCTTCAAAGCCCTTACTGACATCTTTAAAAGAAAGCAATGGATTCATAAAGTTTCCTCCTATAAATATGAAGCTGTGGCAACGATTAAAACCTTAACTTCTTTATTTGTTTCGTTATATAAGCGATGTTTATCTTTCGCTTTAAAATAAAGTACATCTTCTTTACAAGCTTTATATACTTGATTTCCTAGTTGAAGTGATACTTCACCATTTAAACAATAGATAAAAGTATCTGATTCAGATGGTTTAAAGTTTTTATATGAGGCATTTGGTCGTAAAGTTAGAATCAATGGTTCCATGTCAAACTCATTAGAATTCGTTACAAGCCAGTTCAAGATATAACCTTTATCATACTCATCATAAATAGTCTGTTCGTTCTTCTTATAAAGTACCTTCTCATCTGACGATTCTTTAAAAAAGTCGCTTGCAGAAGTACCAAGTACTTTTATTAAATTTAAAAATGTTTCCATACTAGGTGAAGCATGATTACTTTCAATTTGCGATATATATCCTTTTGATAGATCAGTTCGCTCTGCTAATTCCTCTTGTGTCAAATTTTTTATTCTTCTTAAATTACGTAATTTATATCCAATATCCATCTTTCTGACCACCTAAAAAAGCTATATCATGTTTACTTATATCAAACATTTTGTTTAATGCTTAATAAAAATAACAAAATATAGCTACGTAATCAATAGTTTTATATTAACTTATTATTGCGGATTTAATAGAAAAAGTTAGTCGATATCTTTACTAAAAATAGTTTGATTTGGATTTTTTTTAATTTCTTGAATTACTTTGTAACTATTATAACCACTTTTATTTTCAAATTCTTTAAAAATCTGTTTTTCATCAGCTTTTCCGGGCACAATATGTTTAAAATTTTTATAAGCATTTAAAACTTCGTCACCCTTTACAGATGACTCATAATAATTTTCGATTTTATTAAAGAAATGAATCACTTTCATCATTTCATCATTAGTCCAATCTAAATCTAATGGATATTGATATTCCATAGTATCCTCTCCTTTATATACTTTATACTTTTATTTTTCAAATTTAGATATATTAAAAATAACACAGTATACCTTTATTGGCATAAAAAGATGGGATAAAATCCATTTTTGAATTCTATCCCACCATGAATAAATACCCCCAACAGATCGCTATGATTTAGAATAGCTAAATGCTGAGGGTAATATTTTGAAATGATTTATGATACGTATGACTATGCCAGTCTGTGACTATACATACGAAAAAGTAATATACGTACAAATCATAAATAAATCATATTAATTTGAATACATTTATCATTATTAACTTGTAATTACATAGTATGAATTGGATAACCAATTGCTTTTTCAGCAGCTTCCATTGTCATTTCACCTAAAGTTGGGTGTGCATGTACAGTTAATGCGATATCTTCAGCATTCATACCTGACTCGATAGCTAAACCTAATTCAGAGATAATATCAGATGCACCAGTACCTACAACTTGTGCTCCAATAAGCGTATCATCTTCTTTAAGCGTGATTAACTTAACAAAACCATTTGTATCATCTAAAGATAAAGCTCGTCCATTAGCTGCATAAGGGAATTTAGAAGCTTTAATTGATAAACCTTCTTCTTTTGCTTGAGCTTCAGTATAACCAACTTGTGCTAATTCTGGTTCTGTAAAGCAAACTGCTGGCATACCAATATAATCTACCTCTGCGGCTTGACCATCTATCGCTTCAGCAGCAACTTTACCTTCGTAACTAGCTTTGTGAGCTAATGGTAATCCAGGTACAATATCTCCAATCGCAAAGATATTTTCAATAGAAGTACGACTTTGTTTGTCCACTTCTAGTAATCCACGATCAGCAAATTTTAGACCAAGTTCTTCTAATCCTAATTCATCAGTATTAGGGCGACGGCCAACTGTAACTAAAACATAATCAGCTTCGATAGTTTGTTCCTCACCTTTTGCCTCATAAGTTACTTTGACACCATTTTCAGTTTCTTCAGCAGATTTTGCCATTGCTTCAGTAACGATTTCGATACCTTTTTCCTTCATACCTTTTTTAACAGGTTGCGTCATTTGCTTTTCAAATCCGCCTAGAATATCTTTTGCACCTTCAAGGATTGTAACTTCAGAGCCAAAGTTTGCAAAAGCAGTACCTAATTCAGAACCGATATATCCGCCACCAACTACAACTAGTTTGTTAGGTACTTCTTGTAGATTTAAAGCTCCTGTTGAATCGATAACACGTTTACCGAATTCAAAATTTGGAATTTCAATCGGTCTTGAACCTGTAGCTATAATCGCATGTTTGAAATTGTAAGTTTGAGCACTCTTTTCGTCCATGACACGTAAACTATTGTTATCAACGAAATAAGCTTCACCTCTAACAATCTCTACTTTGTTACCTTTTAAAAGTCCTTCAACACCGCCAGTTAATTTATTAACTACAGAAGTCTTGAATTCTTGAACTTTTTGATAGTTTAAAGAAACGCTTTCAGCAATTACCCCTAAGTTTTCTGAATTTTGCGCTTCAACAAAGCGATGAGAAGCATGAAGTAATGCTTTTGAAGGTATACAACCTACGTTTAAGCACACACCACCTAAATTACCTTTCTCAACGATTGTTACCTTTTGTCCTAATTGAGCCGCACGAATGGCTGCGACATATCCACCTGGACCTGCTCCTATTACAATAGTATCTGTTTCAATTGGGAAATCTCCAACTACCATGTTTTTACCCCTCCATTAATAATAATTCTGGATTATTTAATAAGCGTTTAATGTGATTCATAGCATTTTGTCCAGTAGCACCATCGATTTGTCTATGGTCAAAGCTTAATGATAAAGCTAATACTGGTGCAGCTACAATTTCTCCATCTTTAACGATAGGTTTTTGAGCGATACGGCCAATTCCTAAGATAGCTACTTCTGGGTGATTGATAACTGGTGTGAACCATTGACCACCAGCGGAACCGATATTACTAATTGTGCATGTTGCACCTTTCATTTCTTCTGAAGTTAATTTACCATCACGTGCTTTTACAGCTAGTTCATTAATTTCATCAGAAATTTCGAATATTGATTTACGATCAGCATGTTTAACTACTGGTACTAATAATCCTTTATCCGTATCTGCAGCAATACCAATATTCCAGTAATGTTTGTGCACAACCTCTCCAGCTTCTTCATTGAAAGAAGTATTAAGTGCTGGATATTTTTTAAGTGCAGAAACTAGTGCTTTAACAACATATGGTAAGAAAGTAAGTTTTGTACCTTGTTCAGCAGCAATTTCTTTAAATTTCTTACGGTGATCCCATAGTTCTTGCACATCAATTTCATCCATTAATGTAACATGAGGTGCAGTGTGTTTAGAATTAACCATTGCTTTAGCAATTGCTTTGCGCATTGCAGGTATTTTTTCTGTAGTTTCAGGGAAGTCACCTTCTGGTAAAGCTTGTGTTGCTGAAGCATTATCGACATCACTAGAAGTTGATTCAGATGCTGCGCTAGTGTTTGAACCTTCTTCGGAACTACCACCATTTAAGTATGCATCAATGTCTTCTTTTGTAATTCGTCCATTTTTACCAGAACCATTTACAGCTTTAATATTGACACCATTCTCACGTGCATACTTACGCACTGACGGCATCGCTTTAACAGTTTTATTTTCATCTACTTCTGTCTTTTCTTGTGATTGAGATGATGAAGTTTCTTCTTGCACAGGTGATTCTTGTTCTTTTTCTTCTTTCTTAGAATCCTCATCATCGCCATGACCTTTAAATTGCATTTCTTCTGCATCAGGTGCATCAATTTTAACGATGACATCTCCTACAACTGCCACTGTTCCTTCATCTACTAACACTTCTTCAACAGTACCACTTACTGGAGAAGGAATTTCTACTACAGACTTATCATTTTGAACTTCTGCTAATACATCATCTTCTTCAATTGTGTCGCCGGCTTTAATAAACCATTTAACAATTTCACCTTCGTGGATACCTTCCCCGATATCGGGTAATCTAAATTCAAATGCCACGTTCTTGTCCTCCTAAGATTTACGTATTTAAATTATTGAAAATTTATACAAAAGTTGTAAGGTAAGGAAGACCTTACAACTAAATGTAAACTTTATTTGATTGATATTTTTACGTTTGCTTTTTTAATAATTAGAATTCTAAAGTTGCCTTAGCCTGCTCTATAATATCTTTTTTATTTGGTAACCAAACGTTTTCAGCTTGAGTAAATGGATAAATAGTATCTGATGCGGCTACTCGAGCTATTGGAGCTTCTAATGAAAGAATTGCTCGCTCTGCTAATTCTGCTGCCACTTGTGCACCTACACCAGCTTGGCGTTGAGCTTCTTGTACAACTACAGCACGACCAGTTTTCTCAACAGACGCTACTAGAGTATCGATATCAATTGGTTGTACAGTACGTAAGTCAATAACTTCAACTGAATAACCATCTTTTTCTAACTCTTCAGCAGCTTTTAGTGATTCTTGTACCATTGCCCCGTAAGATATTAAAGTAATATCATTACCTTCTTTTTTAACATTGGCTTTTCCGATGTCAATTGTGTATTCTTCTTCAGGAACCTCTTCACGGAAAGAACGATATAATTTCATATGTTCTAGATACACAACTGGATCATTACTTTGAATAGAAGAAATTAATAATCCTTTAGCATCATATGGTCCTGATGGAATAACTACTTTCAAACCAGGTGATTGAGCTAAGATACCTTCTAAATTATCAGCATGCAACTCTGGAGTGTGAACGCCACCACCAAAAGGTGCACGAATTGTAACTGGCGCTGGTTTAGTTCCACCTGAACGGAAACGAGTACGAGCAATTTGACCAGCTACTTCGTCAAACACCTCATAAACGAATCCTAAGAATTGAATTTCCATAACTGGACGGAAGCCAGTCACTGCTAAGCCTAGTGCAAGCCCACCAATTCCAGACTCTGCTAATGGTGTATCAAACACTCGATCTTCGCCAAATTCTTTTTGTAAACCTTCAGTAACACGGAATACACCACCGTTAACACCAACGTCTTCACCGAAAACTAAAACGTCTTCGTCTCTTTTGAGTTCACTTTTAAGCGCATCGTTAATCGCTTGAACCATTGTCATTTGTGCCATGGCTTACTTCGACTCCTTCTCTTTGTAAATTTCATATTGTTCTGCTAAATTTTGAGGCATTTCTTCATACATGATATCCATTAGAGAAGTAACAGTTTGTTTTTCTGTATTGTCAGCCTCTTTAATAGCTGCTTTTATTTCAGATTTTGCACGTTCAACCACTTCATTCTCTTTGTCTTCATTCCAAAGACCTTTAGCTTCTAAATATTTTCTGAAACGTACTAATGGGTCTTTTTTCTCCCATTCGGCATCTTCATCTGAAGTTCTATAACGAGTAGGATCATCACCAGCCATAGTATGTGGTCCATAACGATAAGTTAAAGTTTCGATAACAGTTGGACCTTCTCCTGCTACTGCACGTTCACGTGCTTCTAATGTTGCTTGATAAACAGCTAAAGCATCCATTCCATCAACTTGAATTCCAGGGATACCAACTGAAATAGCCTTTTGTGCTAATGTTTCTGCAGCTGTTTGTTTACTACGTGGTGTAGAGATGGCATAGTTATTGTTTTGAATTACAAAAATTGCAGGTGCTTTATATGCAGATGCAAAGTTAATTCCTTCATAGAAGTCACCTTGTGATGAACCACCATCACCAGTATAAGTAATTGCCACTGCATTTTTGCCACATTTTTTAAGTCCAAATGCTACACCGGCAGTTTGAATATATTGTGCTCCGATAATGATTTGTGGGCTAAGTGCATTAACTCCCTCAGGGAATTGGTTACCTTTGAAGTGCCCTCTTGAGAATAAGAACGCGTCTGTAAGAGGTAAGCCATGCCAAATAATCTGAGGCACATCACGATAACCAGGTAAAATGAAGTCTTCACTTTCTAAAGCATACTGAGATGCTAATTGTGAAGCTTCTTGACCTGCTGTTGGTGCATAGAAACCTAAACGTCCTTGTCTATTTAATGAAATAGAACGTTGATCAAGAATTCTAGTCCATACCATTCTTTCCATTAATTCCACTAATTGTTCGTCTGTTAAATCAGGTACTAAGTCTTCATTAACGACATTTCCGTCTTCATCCAAAATTTGAACCATTTCAAATTTCGATTGAGTCTCATTTAAAACTTTAACTGCATCGAATTGGGCTTGTAACTTAGGAGCCATTCAATTCACCATACCTTTCCCATGTAAATAGAAATTCATTTTATCCTCCTTAATTGTATCACAAATAAAAATCTCTGTTAAACGATTTCATAAAGTTCTGTTCCACATAAAAATAATACAGTTACATGACCTGTTATATTAAAAATCACGCAACTGTATTAACTCATTATTTATTTTAATTGGTCTACATCCTGTTTTTCTCTTTTTACTTTCTCAATGGCTTTTGAGTATGCATTAAACTTATTATTCATTTCTTTATATGCTTTAGAAAGATCTTTAGATTTTTCGTCTACTTCTGATTGTGTTGCATTATCTTCATTCAAATAAGAAAACAGTTGTTTTTCCTTGTTAAGTGCTTTTTTGTAAGCCTTTGCATAAGCATCGTGTGATTTATATTTTTCTTTAATAGCACTATCAAGTTGTTCAACTTCTTTTTTCTTTGCTTTGTTTTCTACATGTTCAAGATATTGCTTGGCTTGTTTAAATTCTTTTTCAGAATTATCTATAGCCTTCTCTTCTTTTTCAAATTCTTTTTGTCTTTGCTTTACATTTTCAACGATATCTTCAGCTGCTTTTTTACGTGTGCTTTGATCTTTATCATTTACCTTTTTAAATAATTTTTGCTTTTTCTCTTCTAATTCGTTTATTTTTTTACTTACTTGATTAACGGGTTTCTCTTGGTCCATAGCTTTTTGTACTTGATCATCATATTTTTTAATTTCTTTTTTATCTACAGTACATCCAGCTAATAACACTGATGACGTTAGGACAATTGCTACAGTCTTTTTAAAATTCATGAACTGTTACCTCCTCAAAGTTGTTCGCTTGTAATATTAAATAATAAATAATAATAAATCAATATAAAGCTATTATTCTATATTCTAATGCAAACATTTAAAGCTATAAAATCTTTGAGTATCTATTAATGTACTTGTATCTATCATATCTGATATATTATTTAATAAGGAAGGTGTATGACATGATAACAATGAAAGATATTATAAGAGATGGTCATCCAACACTTCGTGAAAAAGCGAAAGAATTAAGCTTCCCACTTTCTAACAATGATAAAGAAACGTTGCGCGCAATGCGTGAATTTCTAATCAATAGTCAGGATGAAGAAACGGCAAAACGTTATGGTCTACGTTCTGGTGTAGGTTTAGCTGCTCCACAAATTAATGAACCAAAGCGTATGATTGCTGTCTACTTACCTGATGATGGAAACGGTAAATCGTATGATTATATGCTCGTAAATCCTAAAATAGTAAGTTACAGTGTACAAGAAGCTTATTTACCAACTGGCGAAGGTTGCCTTAGTGTTGATGAAAACATCCCAGGTTTAGTGCATCGTCATCATAGAGTCACTATTAAAGCTCAAGATATTGATGGAAATGATGTTAAATTACGTCTCAAAGGCTATCCTGCAATTGTATTTCAACACGAAATTGATCATCTAAATGGCATTATGTTTTATGATTATATTGATGCCAATGAACCTCTAAAACCACATGAAGAGGCCGTAGAAGTCTAAATCATGAACTATATTAAAACACTTCATTAAGTTGTATTTTATACTTACTTAATGAAGTGTTTTTTTTAAAGTAATTCAAATGTTATTAAGATTAATTTAAAAACAAGAAAGTACATAGCGAAATAAAACTGCTTTATTTATTCAAAAACATCATGTAAAATATTACTTAACTGAAATCTTAGTAAATTGATACTAATTTCAAATTTTGAACGACATTATTACCCTAGAGAACATATTGGGCAGTGAGATTAAACAAGTATAAAAATTACGTTTAGATTGAGCTGGTATGTTTCTAACAAATTAAATTTAGAACACAAAAATTATTGAAGAATAATACTCTAATGGATATGTAAAAAATCTTTAATAACCCGAGTATACACAACTAGGGTCGTAAAATATAACAATTATAATTTATAGGAGGACAATACAATAATGGCAGTATTTAAAGTATTTTATCAACATAATAAAGATGAAGTCATCGTTCGTGAAAATACTCAAACAATTTATGTTGAGGGACAAACTGAGGAACAAGTAAGACGTTATTTGAAAGATCGAAATTTTAATATTGAATTTATTACTAAATTAGAGGGCGCACACTTAGAATATGAAAAAGAACATTCAACACACTTTAATGTGGAGAACGCCGAATAATGAAACAACTACATTCAAATGAAGTAGGTGTATATGCACTTGGTGGTTTAGGTGAAGTTGGAAAAAATACCTATGCTGTTGAGTACAAAAATGAAATTGTAATCATTGATGCTGGAATCAAATTCCCTGACGATAATCTTTTAGGAATTGATTATGTAATTCCTGATTACACTTACTTAGAACAGAACCAAGATAAGATTGTCGGTCTGTTTATTACTCATGGACACGAAGACCATATAGGTGGTGTGCCCTTCCTATTAAAACAAATTAATGTACCTATTTACGGTGGTCCATTAGCGTTAGGTCTCATTCGCAATAAACTAGAAGAACATCATTTGCTTAGAACGACTGAATTACATGAAATAGATGAAAGTAGCGTAATTAAGTCTAAGCATTTTGAAATTTCTTTCTATCTAACCACACATAGTATTCCAGAAGCATATGGCGTTATAGTCGATACACCTGAAGGTAAAATTGTTCATACGGGAGACTTCAAATTTGACTTTACTCCTGTAGGTGAGCCTGCTAATATAGCTAAAATGGCCCAATTAGGTCATGAAGGTGTGTTGTGCTTACTATCAGACTCAACAAATGCACTAGTTCCAGATTTCACTTTAAGTGAACGTGAAGTTGGACAAAATGTCGATAAAATTTTCAGAAATTGTAAGGGTCGTATTATCTTTGCAACTTTTGCTTCTAATATTTATCGTGTTCAACAAGCCGTTGAAGCAGCAATTAAATATAATCGTAAAATCGTTACATTTGGACGTTCAATGGAAAACAATATCAAAATTGGTATGGAACTAGGATATATCAAAGCGCCACCAGAAACGTTTATAGAGCCTAATAAAATAAATAGTGTACCTAAACACGAGTTACTCATTCTTTGTACTGGTTCTCAAGGTGAACCTATGGCTGCATTATCAAGAATTGCAAATGGTACACATAAGCAAATAAAAATTATACCGGAAGACACTGTAGTATTTAGTTCTTCACCTATTCCAGGTAACACTAAGAGTATTAATCGTACAATTAATGCGTTGTACAAAGCTGGTGCAGATGTGATTCATAGTAAAATATCAAACATTCACACTTCTGGACACGGTTCTCAAGGTGATCAACAATTAATGTTACGTCTGATTCAACCTAAATACTTCCTGCCAATTCACGGTGAATATCGTATGCTTAAAGCTCATGGCGAGACTGGTGTTCAATGCGGTGTTGATGAAGATAATGTATTTATTTTCGATATCGGTGATGTACTTGCCTTAACTCATAATTCTGCACGAAAAGCAGGAAGAATTCCTTCCGGCAATGTACTCGTTGATGGCAGTGGTATAGGTGATATTGGCAATGTTGTCATCAGAGATCGTAAATTACTTTCAGAAGAAGGGTTAGTTATTGTTGTTGTGAGCATTGACTTTAATACTAACAAATTACTATCTGGCCCTGATATTATTTCACGTGGTTTTGTTTATATGCGTGAATCTGGTCAATTAATTTATGATGCTCAACGTAAAATTAAAGGCGATGTCATTTCTAAACTTAACAGCAATAAAGATATTCAATGGCATCAAATTAAATCTTCAATTATCGAAACATTACATCCTTATCTTTATGAAAAAACAGCTCGAAAACCTATGATTTTACCTGTGATAATGAAAGTAAATGAAGATAAATAAACACTTAAATATATTTAGTCAAGTTACAATGAATTTATACTACTTTAAATGTTTCCATCACTCTAATAATATTAGATATTTTTAGTAGTAATTAATTATTTTGAGTTATTCATTTAATACGATTTGAGATTATATCTTCTATCTTTGAATTTCTTATAAAAAAAGAAGTATAGAACTTAAAGTTCTTAAACTAGTAAAAAGAGACAATTGCTATATTATTTCATATAGCAATTGTCTCTTTTATAATTTTCAAACTATAATAAGCTTGTTGAGATACTATCTTACTTATATAAGTTCCTTTAATACAAATCCTATTCCTTCTTTGACTAGCTAATTGTTTTATGGTTTAGGTTCAGAAAATTTCTTAAAGTAATGTCTCTATATTCCAATCAGAAAATACTGATTATGTATAGAACATATAAAACTACTTTTAACAACATTTTACGATGATATAATGGATTGTATCACAATGGTGTTCAATTTCATTTAACTCGGGATCTATAATTGTTTCAATAATATCATTCACATGCTAAACATATCATTTATGGAGATGAGTACTGAAGTTTCTATTAGTATGGTAAATTGAGTCATGTTATAACCTTTATTCACAAAGTATGTCATACAATACTTAGTATTGTATAAATAGAGAAAAGCAGTAAGGTAATTTTCAATCAGAAAATATCTTACTGCTTTTTTGGGATTAATGTCCCAGTTTACTTTTTATAATTTTGAAATATTTATTTACAGGAATAACATTTAATAGAAGTACAAATAATTAAGTGTACTTTATTATGTTTAAGCCTAAAATAATACAATTTTATTAATCTATTTAAATACTTAAAAAGATTCAACATTATAAACTAGATTTTCATTTACGATATTCTAAAAACAAAAAGAAACAAATTTCACTTTTCAACAATTCACTTATGCTGTACAGATACATCAATTTAAAATTGGATTATGCAAACATTTACTTACTTATATTTTTTTCAAAGCGACCTAAGTCATTATCATGACCAATCATAATTAAAATGTCCCCTATTTCAATATTGATGTTAGGATCCGGAGAAACTATAAATTCTTTAGCTCTTTTAATTGCTATAATGTTAATACCATATTGCGCTCGAATATCTAATTCAATAATTGTTTGACCTGCCATTTTTTCTGTAGATTTTAATTCAACGATTGAATGCTCATCAGCAAGTTCTAAGTAATCAAGTACACTAGCACTAGCAACGTTATGAGCAATACGTCTTCCCATATCTCTTTCAGGGTGCACAACAGTGTCAGCACCTATTTTATTTAAAATCTTAGCATGATAATCATTTTGAGCTTTAGCAGTAACCTTTTTGACACCTAATTCTTTAAGAATTAACGTCGTTAGTGTACTAGATTGTATATTCTCACCAATAGCGACAATAACATGATCGAAATTACGTATTCCTAAACTCTTCATTACTGCCTCATCAGTTGTATCAGCAACAACAGCATGTGTTGCTATATCGCTATATTCGTTAACACGATTTTCGTCTCTATCAATAGCCATAACATCCATGTCTAATGCGTTAAGTTCTCTAACAATACTACCGCCAAAACGCCCTAGTCCAATTACGACATACTCTTTATCCATATTCGTCCTCCACTATATAAAAGAGGAATGATTACTAACATTCCTCAGAGTCTTATTATTTCTTTCCTTCCACATATGCTTTGTCGAAAACAAATAATCTTAATAATAATATTAACGATGGAATTAATAAAAGTAAACCTAAAACAAAAACAATAACTAATGATAATCCCATTTCCGGATTGACATGAGAGTCTGTAATTTTAATAAACGGATAAAGTAAATATGGAAGTTTACTCATTCCGTAGCCAAAGAATGCAAATAACATTTGCAATATAACCATGATAAAAGCTAGACCGTGTTTCTTTTTAAATATAGTCAGTAATCCAGCTATTATAAAAAATATAAAGCTGATTGCAAACATCCACCAATAATTAAAAATAGCAGTTCTAAAGTGATCAGAATTTTGAATTCTAAGAGATAAGAAAACAAATAATGAAATCACAATCATAGGTGGCCCCCAAAAAATATGCCATTGTCGTGTCATATCATAAGCTGGTTGATCATTTGCTTTATGAGCATAATATGTTAAAAAACCTGATGAAATATAGAGAACTGAAATTATGGCTAAGAATACTACAGACCATGCAAATGGACTTAATAATAATTGTATCCAGTCTAAATCAATATGTGTGCCATGCTCATAGATATAACCACCTTCTGAAATTGTTAGAGCAGTTGCTAGAGAGGCTGGAATTAATAGACCTGTTAAACCATATAATACAATCCAGGGCAGTTTAGTATCTTGACCATAATTTTCAAAAGCATAAAAACTACTTCGTATAGAAATAAGAATTAAAGCTATTGATCCAGGAACTAATAAAACTGTTCCTAAGTATTTAGCAGAATCAGGAAAAAAACCAATAAATCCTACAAAAAAGAAAACGAAAAAGACATTTGTAACTTCCCAAACTGGATTGAGGTATCTATGGATTAAATGATTAACCTTTTTCTCATTACCTGTCATTTTAGAATGCAATGCGAAAAATCCTGCACCAAAATCAATGGAGGCGATGATAATATAACAAAATAAAAATACCCATAATACTGTTATACCGATATAAGCGTAAATCATTTTGTTTCACCTCTCTCTTCAATCACTTTTTCTACATCTTTATAAGCAGGTTGATTTTTAAACATTCTAATTAGTACATAAGCCGAAGTAACTAGTAATAAAAGATATAGTAAACCGAATAACGTCGTTACTAATGTGATTCCCCCCGCCTGGGTAGCCGCCTCTGATACGCGCATATATCCTCGTATAATCCACGGTTGACGACCCATTTCAGTTAAGAACCAACCAAATTCTATCGCTAACATTGATGCGGGACCAGTTAACAAGATAGCGTATAACATCACACTACTAGTTACATATTTACGTAACTTTTTAACAATTAAAAATAACATATAGAGTCCTGAAATGATAAAACAGAATATTCCCATTGATACCATCAAATCGAAAAAGTAATGAACTATCATAGGAGGTAATTCATTTTTAGGAAATTCATTTAAACCTTTAACTTTTGTATTAAAACTATTATCTGCTAAAAAACTAAGTAATCCAGGAATCTCTAGTGCTCCTGAAACTTCATGTGTTTTTTCATTTAATACACCGAAAAGAACTAAATTCGCATGTGATTGCGTATCATAATGCCACTCATATGCTGCAAGCTTATCTGGTTGAACTTTGTGTAAAAATTTAGCAGATAAATCTCCTGCAATCATCGAAAGAACGGTATTGATGAATCCAACAATCATGCTTAAATTAAGAGCTTTTGTATGGTATATTCTATCTTCTTTATGATTATGACGTAATAATTTAAACGCTGCGATGGCAGCTAATATAAACGCCATCGTCATACCTGCAGTTGCAACTACATGTAAAGCACGAACCATAAACGATGAATTAAACATTGCTTCTAATGGTTGAACATTTACCATTCGACCATTTTTAATTTCAAAACCCGCTGGGGTATTCATAAATGAATTGACTGATGTAATAAAGAATGCAGAGAATGAACCTCCTATAATGACGGGTATAGATATGAAAAAATGTGTCCATTTATTTTTAAATCTTTCCCAAGTATATAAATAAATACTTAAAAAGATTGCTTCAAAAAAGAATGCAAAAGTTTCCATGAATAGTGGTAAAGCAATAACATGACCGCCCATTTTCATAAACGTTGGCCAGACAAGTGAAAGTTGTAAACCAATAATGGTACCTGTAACGACGCCAACAGCAACGGTTATTGTGTAGCCTTTCGACCATCTTTTAGCCAATGTAATATAATTCGCATCATTTTTCTTTATGCCAATAAACTCTGCTATTGCAAACATAAGTGGCATACCAACACCAATTGTTGCAAATATGATATGCACTGCAAGTGTCATACCCGTCAACAATCGAGCTATTTCAACTGAATCCATCTATAAATCACCCTTCATTTTTATTTTTTAGTTATTGGAGTGACAAGTGATTAAAATTATAAGTCCTTAGTACTATTGAACTAAATTAAATTGCTTTAAATCATTGTGACGATTTTATGTCTTTTCACACAACGTTCACAAAGTTGAAATGACGTCTCTTTTTTTATATAGTGTTGTAAGATAAATCATGAGAGGATGTAATGTATGACTGATACAGTGATTATTTATACACAAGATGACTGTCCACCTTGTGCTTTTATTAAAAATTATTTAGTAAATAAAAATATCAAATTTACAGAAAAAAATATCAAAAATCAAAAATATAAAAATGAAATGATGAATTACGATGCATTTGCAACACCTTTTATTTTGCTTAAAGGGATACCTATGTATCAAGTAGATATGGAAAAATTGAATTATGAATTGAATATTACACCTTAATTTCTATTTTTAATTTTCGCGTGTTTAATTTCAAATTTTCAAACTAGCTAAACAAATATTGTCATCTTCAAGTAATTTATTAAATCAATATAATATATTAAAAAAATATTCTAGGACATATTTTGCAGAAAAATAGAATTTAACAAACTAATATGATTTAAACCATTATAAAAAGACAATTTCTATATTATTTTAATAGAAATTGTCTTTTTCTAGTCTAAGAACTTTATGTCTTATACTCTTAAAATATTCTTTTTAAAGTCAATTATTTAGCCAATTGGTTAACTAATTCAACGACTTCCTCTTGCGTTGAGCATTCAACAGCTCTATTAGCAAGTTCAGCCATTTCATTTTTACTTAAACCATTGATTTGTCTTCTAGCTTTTAGGATAGAAGTCGCACTCATTGAGAACTCATCTAAACCTAAACCTAATAATAAAGGCACAGCTGTTTGATCTCCAGCCATTTCACCACACATACCAGTCCATTTACCTTCTTTATGAGAAGCTTCAATAACTTGTTTAACTAATCGTAAAATTGAAGGATTATATGGTTGATATAAGTATGAAACTCGTTCAGACATACGGTCAGCAGCTAATGTGTATTGAATTAAGTCATTCGTTCCTATACTAAAGAAATCTACCTCTTTAGCAAATACATCAGCAAGTGCCGCGGTAGCTGGAATTTCAACCATAATACCTAATTCAATATCATCTGAAACTTCGTAACCTTCGCGAAGAAGATTTTCTTTCTCTTCAAGAAGTATTGATTTAGCGTCACGGAATTCTTTAATTGTTGCTACCATAGGGAACATAATATTCAATTTCCCATAAACTGAAGCACGTAGTAATGCACGTAATTGTGGTCTAAAGATTTCCGGCTGTGCTAAACATAAACGTATCGCACGATAACCTAAGAATGGATTCATTTCTTTAGGTAAATCTAAGTATGGAAGCTCCTTATCTCCGCCGATATCTAAAGTACGTACAACTACACGTTTACCGTCCATAGTTTCAAGTACCTTTTTATAAGCCTCGAATTGTTCTTCCTCAGTAGGCATTTGGTCTCTACCCATGTACAAGAATTCTGTACGGTATAAACCAATCCCTTGTGCACCGTTATCAATAACTCCTGATAAGTCATCTGGAGTACCAATATTAGCAGCTAGTTCAGCATGGACACCGTCAACTGTTACTGTATCAGCATCACGCAATTTTTGAAGTTCTTTCTTATCTTCAAAGAAACGCTCACGTTTGTTTTGATAAGCAATTAACTCATCTTCTGTAGGATCAATGATAACATCTCCGGACATACCATCTACAATAATCATATCACCTTGTTTAACTTCTTCAGTGATAGATTTAGTACCGACAACAGCTGCAATCTCTAAAGAACGACTCATAATTGCAGAGTGGCTGGTTCTACCACCAATATTAGTTACAAAACCTTGAACAAATTCTTTATTCAACTGTGCTGTATCTGAAGGTGTGAGGTCATTACCTACAATGACAGCACTTTCATTGATTAAACTAGGATTAGGTAAATCTACACCTAGAATATGAGCCAATACACGTTTAGAAACATCTCTGATATCAGCTGCACGTTCTTTCATGTATTCATTATCCATTGACTCAAAAATAGAAATAAATTGTGTCGTTACTTCATCCAAACCAGTTGCAGCATTGACTTTGTCATTTCTAATTTTGTCTTGAATGGGTTGTATTAATTCTGGATCATCTAAAACAAGTAAATGTGCATCAAAAATCGCTGCTTTATCAGCACCTAATTGAGCTTCGGCATTATTTCTTATTTTAGTTAATTCAATTTTTGAAGCTTCGATAGCGTCATTAAACTTATCAACTTCACTTTCTGTGTCAGTAACTTTTTCGTTACTGTCATAAGATAAGTCTGGCTCTACAATTAAGTAAGCTTTTGCGATTGCAACACCATCTGATGCAGCAATCCCTTTAATTAATTTAGACATAATTATTCAGCTAAACCTTCTTTTGATAAGACATCAGTGATAGATTGAATTGCGTCAGTTTCATCGCTACCGTCAGCATAAATAGTTATTTCAGCATCTTTACCTACACCTAAGCTCATTACACCCATGATTGATTTTAAATTAACTTTCTTCCCGTTATATTCTAATTGAATATCTGAATCAAATTTTGATGCAGTTTGTACTAGCATTGTAGCAGGGCGAGCATGAATCCCTGTTTCGTCTGTGATTACATATGATTTTTGTTCCATATTAAACTCTCCTTTGTACAGTTAGAATCTTCAATATTATTACAATCTAACAAAATATTTACAACTTAACTTTACCAAAACCTATAGCTAAATTCAATTCGTTTAAAATCGTTTTCAGCATATAAATTTTGCACCTCGAGACGATTATAACACTTCTATAAGTTATTGATAACTTTTTCACATTTATTGATATGATCTTTACCCAATTTGCTCATAAAATAATAGCTAATGGATGCAGATACAGCTTGCCCAACAAACGGGAACCATTTTGTTTGTTTGGCAGCTGCTCGTTTAGCTACATCTTTAATCACAACTTTAAGCAACGCCTCTGATACCTTACGTCCAATAAATTGACTTCCTTGAATTGCTGCTGCAGACATAATTCTTTCTTTCACTTGATCACTTAGTGAATTAACTTGATCGTGATCTAAACCATAAATTTTATTTACATCCTCTATAATATCTCTCATTAGTTTAAGATCTACTCCAAAATCAAGTCCTGGAATAGGAACTATACTAGCACCGGAGGAAAGTAGCGATTTCTTTTTAACTAAAGTTTCAGCTCTCTCTCTACGTTGTCTAAGTTCTTCCTGTGTAGTTGGCAAATCACCTTTCTCTTTAATTTCCTCTATGTTCAATAATGAGTTCCCTACTTTATTTGTAATATTATTAGTTAGTTTACTTCTAATTCCCATTTAATGACATCCTTTCAAATAATACTTTAACAGTGATTTATACCCATATTTATAGAAAATTAATTTTTTATTGTTACAAATACTGCTTTTAAATATTTTGAAGGTTTGTAGTGAGGATGAGTTTTAAAATCTTTAGGTAACCCCATTACTTCATTTATTTCATATTCAATATTATTTTGGGCTAGTGTTTTCTTTATTACATTTTTAAATGCCTTAAGAGAAAATGCACTTGAATTGGTACATAATAGTAAAGTACCTCCAGGCGATAAAATGTTAAGGGCTCCTTCAATTAATAAATTATAATCTTTTTGAACTGAAAAAGTTTTTTTCTTATTTCTCGCAAAGCTAGGTGGATCAATAACAATTGTATCGTATTGATGCCCATGTCGTCCTGCATAATTATAAAAATCAAACGTATCCATAACATAAATATATTGAGATTTAGGGTTGATACCATTTAAACCAAAATTTTCTTCAGTTAGCCCTCTAGAGCGATTTGCTAAGTCTACACTTGTTGTTGAGTTTGCATTTTCAGCTGCTATTACTGAAAACGCTCCAGTGTAACTGAATAAGTTAAGTACATGTCTTCTTTCTGAAAACTGATCTCTTAATTTTTTTCTAACTTCTTTTTGATCTAAAAATATACCAGTCATAAGACCATCATTTAGGTCTACGTTATAAAAAGTAAAATTTTCTTCTATAACGATAGGAAATTCAGGAGCATTACCTTCTACAAAGCCACCAGTGTAGGAAGAACCTTTAAAACGCATTTTCTCAAAAATTGAAGTGTATTCATATACTTCTTTGATTGCTTCTAAGATAGGAAATCTAAATTTATATATGCCTTTCGAATACCATTGAATTAAAAGATGTCCATTATAATTATCAATTGTCAGACCACCTACACCGTCACCTTCAGCATTAAATAATCTAAATGCGTTTGTACCTTCTATATTGAAATAGTATTGTCGCTCTTTTAATGCAGCTTCAAATAAACGTCTAAAAAACAAAGTGTTAATCTCTTCATTTTGATTATAACTCAATACCCACCCTAATCCTTTATGTTGTCTTCCAATATATCCAGTAGCTATATATTGTTGTTGCTCTGTCACCAGCGTTATCAAATCACCTTCTTTAAGATGATCATGTTCAAATAAATCTTCTTCATCTATTAATGGATAGTGGTTTAAATACTTTATTTCTTTGCCTTTATTTAGCGTAGCAAGTTTCATAAATGAATACCTCTCTTAATTTTTATCACTGTTAGTTATGATAATTTTGTTTCGTAAATCCAGTTAACACCATATAATTTCATCATCATTTTAACAAATAACTTTAGGGAATCACACAAAAAAAGAGTGGGACGAAATTCATTCTGAATTCACTATCCCACCCATGAAATGTATTGCTCACATAGAAATTTTTCTGTGAATATTTCTTACTGTTCATTGAATATAAAGCTAGATAAATACAATCATTGATTTGAAAAGTTAAGTATTTTTACCAATGATTAATGTTTATAAATCAAATTTAACCCATTTATTTTTCTCTCAACTGTAAAGAATAAGCAACAATCATTGCAATAAGCATTAATAACAAGATTGGCGTAATGAAAATTGATAATAATAATCCATGTACCATAATATTGATAAATTCTGTAAGAAATTTAAAGAATAAAATACTGCCCATAAAGAGTTGTAAATAATAATATTTATCCCTTAAATAATAAGTTAATGTAGTTGCAATATAAATAATAATAATGAAAAGTAGCAACAATAACGTTACCCACTCAACTACATATTGCGTTTGTGATAACTCCCATTCACCAGTTAAGAATAATGCATTTCTATTATTAAATTCTAGAAAAGCAAAAAACAGAATAATTACACCACAAAACAATTGAACATACATAGGTTTAACCCATTTAGGTTTTTTCATCCAATTTGGAATATCGTCCTCTTGTATATCTACTATGCTGTTAATTTTTTGCTTAAACTTGTCCCTTTTGGCTCTAATTTTATCTAAATCAACACTTCTTTTGGTCTTACGTGCATACTCGGTTGTCTTATCTTGTAGTTGTTTTAAGTGAACTTTAGTTTGATTAGATACATTGCCTTTATTAGTTCTTGAAAGTTCAGGTTCCTCTTCGCCTAACTCTTCTTTAGTAAGTGGTAATGAACGTCTTAAGAATAAGAAATTCCATATAGCCATTTGACCTAATAACCACATAATAATGAAGAATGTATTCACACTTAAAATATCAATTGATTCAATTTCATTTGCGTCAATACGTCCATATAGCGAAATTTGTGTAATAAGATAACTCATTCCATAAGTTACAATAATCCACATATAATGGTTCTTACGATTGTCTTGGTTCAACTCATCTTTATAAACTATGTAACCAATATGAACTGTAAAAGGAATAATAAAGACGATTGCAAAAAAGCCATACACTTGTGTCATTAGCAATAATGTAATGATAAAGTACATAATGCCAATAACTAAAAAGAAAATTGAAATGTCATAATCGTATTTAATAGTTCTAAATAAAGTGTGACCTAACAACATCACTAAAATACCAAATACGATGATTACTATGGCACTTGTAATTGGAAAGCCACCAATAAATTTGCTCATCACTTTTATAATCTCGGCAAAAAAGGCATTTAGGAATTCCCATACGTTATGCACATGCGTATCAACCTTTTTGTCACCTTTAAATTGTTTGATTAAAGGTAAGTTAATAAAAATAATGAGACCTGTAAAAAGTGAAACGATACCGATAATATAACTAAATATAATTTCGGTGTGTTTCCTAAGAAAAGACATACTGTTCACCTCAAAATTATTATATATGAAGATTGTTTAATTGTCTTTAAAATATCATGAAATACATCTATAGACCTACAAACGTTTATTAATAGAATAACGGGGTAAACCATTTGTGTAAACAGAAATCCTATTAAAGAGGTGAATTTTTATGACAAATAAAGAATTTGAAAAAAAATCAGCAGAAAAAGCCAAAGAAGTAGAAGAAAAGCTTAAAGAACAAAACGAAGAAAAAACAGATGATATCGAACAAACTAAGAAAGATATTCAAGATACACTAGATTAATTTTACTAATGATATAAGTGGTTATGCTAGATAATAAAAAGATTTGTTAGCATTTAAATCGTTGAATCATTGAGTTCATAAGTAATATAAAAAGACAATTTCTATTAAAATTTTTGATAGAAATTGTCTTTTTTTCGTAATAATACATAAGGCGTTCATCTATGATTATCATTATAATATTATCTTTTAATACAAATCTACGTTATTATTTAACCTTTTTTATTTCATAGTTAACATTTATGTAAATTTCTTTAGAACACTTATTTATTCTAAAGAAATAACATAACCATTTTACGACTACTTTTTCGAAAGATTTGCATCATAGTTCTTAAATCATGACTAATATCATTTATAAATAAAAACTGTCGCCAAAATCCTATATCTTGTAGGACAGTTATATTTATCACTTAATTGCACTATAGTAATTTATGTTTACGTAACAATTCTTCAATAAAAGTACCACGTATTTTCTTCAACACTGTATTTAATACTGATCGTTTGATAAAGTTTTTATTGACAAGTTCATGTAAAGATCTACGATCATTTAATTCATAAAATGCATCCATCAGTACGCGTGCATCAAATTCAGAAGCATAAACTTCAGGTACACCTCTATCAACATCCAATAATTGATAAACAGCTTCCATAGCTGTTCTAACTGAATATTCTGTAGTGAATACCGTATCTCGTTCTGTTTCTGCAAAGTTTCCAATAAATGCTAAGTTTTTAGAGCCATTCGGTACTACTAACGGTCGATCTTTGTATGCTCTAGGCATGAAATATGCAGTTATATACGGCATATAAACAGGAATCGTGTTACATTCCGATTGAGCTAATTCAACAATTTCCTCTTGTGGAACACCCATATGATATAACCATTCTTGACAGATTTCACTACCAGTACTTTCCGTGATTGGCTTTTTAATGAAGTCTCCTTTTTCGTCAGAGTATAATGCGTAAATCCATACACTAACTTGATTTTTAGGTTGTTTCTTAAATTGTTGCTGACGGTTTACTGTAAAACTAAGTTGCCAACTCGAATTAGCTACAGAAATGATACCACCTGTGACTGTCCGACCAGATAAAACATCTCTTTTACACAATTGTTCGATATATGAGATTATCTTTTTATTATCTGTTGTTGCCGTTGCTGATACAAACCAACTTTTAGCTGGAATGTGATCACAAAATTTCTCAGGTCTACCAAATTCTGGACTTTGATTAGCTAAGTTTTTCCATAATGTCCAACTACCACCTAAAGAATGTGTTATAGGAGCAGGGTGGTCGTTATCACCATAGGTTGAACTTTCAGTAATACTTCCGTTAGTAACAAATACCAAGTCATTAACTGTTAACGGGATAGATTCTTCTTTATCATCTCTAGTTAAAATGATTTCTCTAGCAATTTTAGTAGCTGATGTTGCATCAACTAAAATATTATTCACTTGTACTCCAAATTCAAAGTTCACGTTATGTGATTTTAGATATTCTACCATTGGTAATACTAAAGATTCATATTGGTTATATTTAGTGAATTTTAAAGCACTAAAATCTGCCAAACCACCAATATGGTGAACAAAACGCATAAGATATCGACGCATTTCCATTGCTGAATGCCAGGGTTCGAAAGCAAACATTGTTTTCCAATATAACCAAAAATTAGAATTTAAAAAATCTTCAGTGAAAACTTCGGAAATTTTAACATCTTCTAAATCTTCTTCTTTTTTCATACATAAACTTAAAATTTCTTTAATAGCTTTTTTAGACAATGTAAAATCGCCATCAGTATCAATGCGTTTACCACCACTATTAATGGCTCTGCATTTAGAATAGTTAGGATCTTCCTTATTCAACCAATAAAATTCGTCTAACACGGATGCATCAGGTTGTTCTAATGATGGAATACTTCTAAATAAATCCCATAAACATTCAAAATGATTTTCCATTTCTCTACCACCACGTACGACAAAGCCATGATGCTCCATATTAATACCGTCCAAACTTCCGCCTGAGATATCTAACTCTTCCAAAATATGGATATTTTCGCCTTTCATTTGTCCATCTCTAATTAAAAAACATGCTGCAGCTAAAGAAGCTAATCCAGACCCTATTAAATAGGCTGATTTACTATCAACATTTTCAGGTTTTTTAGGTCGAGCAAACGCTTCGTAATTACTATTTGTATAATACATAGAAACATCACTCCAATTAAATAAAAGTTTGAAAATCTGTATGATATCGCTTTCAAGTATATTTTACCCCTCTTTGTGTAATAACACAAACAATTGGTTATTTTTTAATTTAATTCACTTAAAACTATACTAATCTTTTTTATTTAGCTATTTTTAACATCAAATTAAAGATTTGTTAGAAAAATTTAAATCGTTAATTCTATAAACTTCATCATGATACACATTTATTGCAATTCATCTCTAAAATAGTAAATATATTTCTTGTTTAAATAACAATACTTGAAATAACCTTGACAATATATAATAAAAATCATACATTTAAGTTAATTAAATAATTGAACGCACTAGGGGTGTATTCTTTACTGAGATGAGGCCAACCTCAAACCCTTCGAACCTGATCTAGCTAGTTACTAGCGTAGGAAAGTGTTGTTATACATCTAATGAATTATGATTAGATGTTGCTTCTGACGCACAACTTTCCTAGAGATGGTTGTGCGTTTTTTAGGAGGATGTTTTTATGTCAAAAGGTTTAAAACTATCTGAAATTCTTGTGACAGTTTTAATTTCAGTAGTATTTGCCATCATTTATAACTTATGGTGGTTTGTTTACAATATTGTACAAGTTGCGGGTATTCACTTAGAACAACTTACATATGGTGTATGGTTTATGGCAGCAGTCGTTTGTTACTTAATCATTCCTAAGCCAGGTATAGCATTATTAGCAGAAATCGCAGCTGGAGCTGGTGAAACGATTGTCATGGGAAAATTTGATATCCCTACTATCATATATGCGATATTACAGGGACTGGCTTGTGAAATTATATTTGCTATTTTTAAATATAAATCACGTTCTGCTGCTGTAGCAATGCTTGCTGGATTAGCAACTGCTTTAATCTCTTTCCCAGTGGATTACTTCTATGGTTACCTAAACGAAGTTGCTGGATGGAACTTACTACTATTTATCATTTTCCGTTCAATTAGCGGAATTGTATTAGCTGGTTTAGTTTCATACTGGATTGTCAAAGCATTAGATAAAACTGGTGTAACTAAATTCCTCAGACCAGCATCACAACAAGATTACGATAACCTATAAGGGGATTTTTTAATTGTTACGTGTTAAAAATTTACGTTTAAAGTATCCGAATGGAGATAGGAAAATATTCAACAACTTAAATCTTGAGATTAAAAATAAAGAAAAAGTGCTTTTACTCGGTCCTTCCGGATCAGGTAAAAGCACATTACTTAATGTATTAAGTGGAATAGTACCTAATTTAATTGAACTTCCGATGAAATATGATGAATTGAATATTGATCATGATAGTGGCGTTATATTTCAAGATCCAGATAATCAATTTTGTATGCCAAAAGTATATGAGGAACTTGCATTTGTTTTAGAAAATAGAAATATTCCTAGAAGTGAGATGGATCAAGAAATCGAAGACGCGTTAAAGTCTGTAGACCTCAATGTTACTCATAAAACATATGTCAACAATCTAAGTGGTGGTATGAAACAGAAGTTAGCTATTGTTGAAACAATACTACAAAAATCAAAGACACTTTTTTTAGATGAGCCTACTGCAATGCTCGACGTAAAAGCAACTGAAGATTTATGGAAGAAATTAATCAATCTTTGGGAAGATCAAACAGTTTTAATTGTTGAGCATAAGGTTGAACATATTTGGCAACATGTTGACCGCGTATTGTTATTAAATTATGATGGTCAAATTGTTGCTGACGACACCCCTGAACAAATCTTAAATCATTATGAAGGGCTATTAACTGAATACGGAGTTTGGCACCCTAGAGCATGGCAGAGTGCACCACGCCCCATCCCATTACCTAATCAAACAAAGAATCTCTTATTTCATTTTGACGACGGGCAAATTATTAGAGGTAAAAAGACACTTTTTTCATCCAAGGAGCTTAAACTGTATTCAGGTGAATGGTTAACAATCACTGGTAAAAATGGCGCTGGTAAAACCTCTTTACTAGAAGCTATGTTACAACTAATTAAATATGAAGGTAACATGTTTTATCGCGACCAATTATTATCTAAAATTAAACAAGCGGCAAAGCATATGTATTTGGTATATCAGAATCCTGAATTACAATTTATTACGAATTCTGTTTATGATGAAGTGTATATTCATTATAATCACTTAGATCCTAAGCATGCGAATGATGAAACTATGGATTTATTAAAATTATTACATTTAGATCAAGTTAAGGATCATCATCCTTTTGAAATATCAACAGGTCAAAAGCGTCGTTTAAGTGTTGCAACAGCATTAAGTTCAAAGGCAGAGATTATTTTATTAGATGAGCCAACATTCGGCCTAGATAGTCATAATACATTTCAACTTATCAAGTTATTTCAAGAACGCGTTAATCAAGGTCAAACAATTATCATGGTGACACATGATCCAGAAATTATTAAACGATATCCAACAAGACGATTACGCGTGGAAGATGGGTGTCTTAAAGAAATGGAAGGTGAACACATTGTTTGAAAGATGGAAAAAACGCCACACCTTCGTTGATGATGTAAATATCATTACTAAGTTACTTTTAGGTATCGCATTATTCTTTTTCATTATATTTATCCATAACTTTGACTTTATGATTTATATCGTTATATTAATGTTTATGTTCTTACTTTTATTTAACGGTACAGAATTTAAAATAACTGCCATTTTTATATTAGTCACAACACTCTTTGCCTTGATGTCGTCATTATTTATGATTTTATATGGTGATGGAGAACATATGCTTGTAAAATTTGGTATTTTGCAAATAAGTACAGAAAGTATTGTACGAGGTCTTCATCTATCTATGAGAACAATTACCGTTTCAATGTTTGGTATACTAATCGCACTGACTTCACAAATTGTAATGATTTTTTATAGTTTAATGCAACATTTAAAGGTGAAGCCTAAATTTGCTTATGCTTTTATGGCAGCGATTAGAATGGTTCCACTTATAATAAGTTCTCTTATTCAATTAAGACGGTCCCTAAAAATGCGTTATCAAATGATAGATGCATCTAACTATAAAGGAATCAAGCGTCTTAACCACTTGGTCATACCTTTATTAAGTCAAAATATTCGACGTGCACATCAACTTTCTGTTGCAATGGAGTCTAAAGGCTTTAAAGATGGTCCAAGAACATACTACTATCGGGTTCCATTTTCATATAAAGATATCATCTTTGTTGCTTGTATATTAATTATCATTACTTTGTCATTTGTCTTATCATCATACCTTCCAATTACCGGTATTCATGATGTCCGTTTTGGACAATTAGACTAATAATTACACACCCAATATTTAATTAAAAGTAAATATTCATTTTATTCCAATGTAAATAGAAATCATAAAAAAATGTCCTTCGTTGATCATATCCAATCAACGAAGGACTTTATTTCGAATTGAACAACCAATTTTACTTAGTAATGGCTTTATTGCCAATATCATTACGATAAAAAAGATTGTCACTTTTTATTTGTCGTGCATGTTCATATGCGTTTGCTTGTGCTTTTTCAACTGTTGGACCTTCCCCTATAGCTAGGATAACTCGTCCGCCAGAATTCACAAAACATTGACCTTCTTTCTTTAATCCACTCACATAATAATGAGAATCTAGATTAAAACCACTTATTTCATGCCCTTTTTCATATGTACCAGGGTATCCTTTAGATGCTAGCATTACTCCTACAACAGCTTCATCTTTCCAGTTAAAATGAATAGGTTTACAATTTTCCAAATCGATAATGAGTTGCATTAAGTCACTTTCTAAACGTGTTAATAATACTTGTGCTTCAGGATCACCAAAACGTGCATTAAACTCGATAACTTTAGGTCCATCTTTTGTTAAAATTGCACCAATGTATAGTAATCCAAAGAAGTCATGACCTTCTTGTGCCATAGCTTTAGCAATAGGTTGAGCAATCTCCTTATTAGTTTGCTCAAGAACAGATGCATCAATGTGTGGTACTGGGCAATATGCGCCCATTCCACCAGTATTTGGTCCTTGATCATTATCAAATGCTCGCTTATGATCTTGAGCAATACAGTCGAAAGGAACCGCATAATCTCCATTTACAAAAGTCATTAAAGAAAACTCTTCTCCTTCTAAATAACTTTCGAAAACGACTTTCCCTTTTTCTTCTTGATAAATTGTTTTGACCCCTTCTAATGCGTCTTCTCTTGTAAAAGCAATAATAACCCCTTTACCTGCTGCTAAACCGTCTTTCTTTATTACGATTGGTAAATCACAAGTTTCAACATATTGCAACGCCTCGTTACGTGAACTTACTTCTTTATATTCTGCTGTAGGAATATGATATTTGTCCATTAATTGCTTGGCAAATAATTTTGAACCTTCAATTTGAGCCGCATCTTGTCCTGGACCAAACACTTTAATATTTGCATTTCTTAATAAATCAGCTAACCCATCTATTAAAGGTTGTTCAGGGCCAATGATTACCCAATCAATTGCGTTATGGTGAGCAAAATGTAAAATAGCTTGATGATCTGATTCAGCAATTTCACCGTGCACTTCAGCAATATTGACCATTGCATCATTTCCTGGAATCGCGTAAACCTTATCTACAATTGGAGATTGATTGATTTTAGAAGCTAATGCATGTTCACGTCCACCAGCTCCAACTATTAAAACTTTCAATAGATTACCCCTTTCTTTTCAAAAATTAATGTTTAAAATGACGCATACCTGTCATAACCATTGTAATGCCATATTTATTAGCCATATCAATAGAATCTTGATCTTTAATTGAACCACCTGGTTGAATAATTGCCTTAATACCATGTTCGGCCGCATATTCAACTGTATCTCCCATTGGGAAGAAACCATCTGAAACAAGCGCAACATTATCGTTAATTTCTATTGCTCTTTCGATTGCAATTTTAGCGGAACCTACACGATTCATTTGTCCTGCACCTATACCAACTGTTTGTTTGTTGTTACTCAATATCACTGCATTACTCTTAACGGCACTTACAACTTTCCAACCTAGCAGCATAGCTTCCCACTGTGCTTCTGTAGGTTGAGTGTCGGTAGCAACAGTCATGTCGTTTCGAGTCACATCTTTATTATCTTTATCTTGTACTAAGTAACCACCTGAAACGGAAACAAATTCTTGTTCAGCATTATCAATTGTCATATCTATTTGTAATAAACGAATATTTTTCTTTTGTGTCAATATTTTTAAAGCTTCCTCAGTAAATTGAGGTGCAATAATTACTTCTAAAAAGATAGAATGTAATGCTTCAGCTAATTTAACATCTACTGTTCTATTCAATGCTATAATACCACCAAATATTGATTGATTATCCGCTTCATAAGCATGTTGAAATGCTTCATCAATCGACTGTCCAATTCCTACTCCACACGGGTTCATATGTTTTACTGCTACAGCAGTTGGCTCGTTGAATTTTTTTACTAAACTGAGCGCTGCATCTGCGTCTTTAATATTATTAAAACTCAATTGTTTACCATGTAATTGTTTTGCACCAGCAATCGTATGTTTGCTATCAGATGTTCTAACAAAATATGCAGATTGCTGAGGGTTTTCACCATATCTTAGTGTTTCCTTATTATCTTTGAAATAGTTAACAATAGCATGATCATATTCATTTGTATGTTGGAAAACTTTAACCATTAGCGATTTTCTATATGCTTCGTCCAATTGTTGATTTTTAATTCTCTCAATAACCTCGTTGTAATCGGAAGGATGTACGATAGTTGTAACATGTTTAAAGTTTTTAGCAGCTGCTCTTAACATTGTAGGTCCACCGATATCAATATTTTCTATTGCATCAGTTTCTGTTACCTCAGGTTGAGCAACAGTCTGTTGGAAAGGATATAGGTTGACCACTACCATATCAATTAAATCAATATGTTGTTCTCGTAATTGCTCTAAATGACGTTCCTTATCTCGATCAGCTAAAATACCACCATGGACAGCTGGATGTAGTGTTTTAACACGACCATCCATAATTTCTGGAAATTGTGTTAACTCTGACACGGACTTAATATTGATATTCGCATCTTCCAATACACGTTTTGTACCACCCGTAGAATACAGTTCATAGTCTAAGTTAGTTAATGCTTTTGCAAACTCGACAATTCCACTTTTATTAGAAACGCTTAATATTGCTTTTTTCATTCTATAAGATACTCCTCTATTTAATGATTTTAGCTATAACTCTTGGATAAAGTTCATATTCTAAATGTTTTACTCTATCTTCCAATTGTTCTTTAGTATCGTCCGGTTTTATATCACATTGCTGTTGTTCAATAATTTCTCCCGTATCCATCCCACTATCTACATAATGGACAGTTGATCCAGTGACAGTATCTCCACTCTCTAACGCTTGTCCTATGGCATCTAAACCTTTGAATTTAGGTAATAATGAGGGATGTATATTTAATATCCGTCCTTCATAAGCTTGTAATAAGTCTTGTCCAATTAATCTCATATAACCAGCTAATACAATCCACTGAACTTCCTCACTGGATAATAATTTAAGTAGATGCTGTTCATATAAAGATTTGGATGAAAAGTCTTTTGGCTTGTTAATATGAATTGGAATATTTAAATTTTTAGCTCTATCAATACAGGGTACCCCTTCATTATCTGTATACAATGCCGTTACATTGATACCAGACAATTGCCCTGATTGAATATGTTTTACGATATTTTCAAAGTTACTACCTGATCCTGAGGCAAAAATCGCGATATTGGTCACTATTCTACCTCCAATAAATGAATAGGTGTATCATCATCTTTTATAATTTCACCAATTTCATATGCAGTTGTATCCATTGCACGTAACGTTGTTAATGTTGTTTGAACATCTTTTTTGTCAACAATAACTATATATCCAATGCCCATATTAAATATGTTATACATTTCATTCGTTGAAATGTTGCCCTGTTTTTGAAGCCAATCGAAGACTTCTAACGTTGGGAATGATTGTGTATCTATTTTTGCTGATAAACCTTTAGGAAGGGCACGCGGAATATTTTCATAAAAACCTCCACCGGTAATATGGCTCATCGCTTTGATATCAACATGTTTCTTTAATTCAAGAATAGGCTTTACATACAATTTTGTTGGTGCAAGGAAGGTTTCTAAAAAGGTTTGACCATTAAATTGATCATGTAATTGAACTCCTGACTCTTTTATCATTTTTCTGACTAGACTATAACCATTGGAATGAATACCATTTGAAGCTAAACCAATAATTGCTTGTCCTTCTTCAACATTCGAACCATCAATATAGTCCTCTTTCTCTACAGCGCCTACTGCAAAACCAGCAATATCATATTCACCTTCATGATACATTTCTCCCATTTCAGCAGTTTCACCGCCTATAAGTGCCGTATTGGTTTGTTCACAACCGTCACTTATACCTTTAACGATTTGCTCTATGGTACTTGGCACTACTTTATTCGTGGCAATATAGTCTAAAAAGTATAAAGGCTCAGCACCTGTTGTTAAAATATCATTTACACACATTGCGACAGCATCAATACCAATTGTGTCATGCTTTCCATAGTCAATTGCTAATTTTAACTTTGTACCCACACCGTCAGTACCTGATACCAGAACTGGCGCTTTCATATTTAATTGGGACAAATCAAATGTTGCACCAAATCCACCTAAACCACCTAATACTTCTTTACGCAATGTACGTTCAACATGACTTGTTATTCTCTCAACTGCTTCATATCCTGCTTGAATATTTACACCAGATTCCTCATATGCTTTAGACATGCAAATTTCCCTCACTATCAAAATAATGTTTATTATTAGCTATATATGATTTTTGACGTTCACTTAAATGCTTTTTATAATTTTTTTCATAATCGTAAAGTCCTGCTGGATAATCACCTGTAAAACTTTCTACACACAAGCCATGATATGGCGCATCATAATCAAGTCCTATAGACTCGATTAAGCCATCAACACTTAAATAAGCAAGAGAATCTGCACCAATATGATTTTTAATTTCCTCTGGAGACTTACTTGCTGAGATGAGTTCAGCTGTTGTAGATACGTCAATACCATAAAAACTAGGGAACATAAATTCGGGAGAAGCAATTCTTACGTGAATACGGTTAGCTCCTGAATCCTTAAGCATTTTAACTATGCGTTTAATCGTTGTACCTCGAACAATCGAATCATCTACAAGTACGATATCTTTACCATCAACAATATCCTTAACAGCCGACAGTTTTACACGTACACCTTGCTCTCTTAATTCCTGAGTGGGTTGTATAAAAGTTCGAGCAACATATTGATTTTTAACTAGTCCCATTTCATATGGCAGTCCTATTTCTTCAGCATAGCCACTTGCTGCAGATAATGATGAATTAGGTACGCCTATTACCATATCTGCTTTTGCTGGGTTTTCCTGTGCTAAACGTTTACCTGATGCTTTTCGTACTGCATGAACATTTTTTCCAGCAATCGTTGAATCAGGTCTCGCAAAATAAATATATTCCATAGCTGATATTGCAGTTGTCGTTTGTCTTGTGTATGTCTTAACTTCTATACCTTCATCCGTAATAACTACATACTCACCTGCATGGATATCTTGTACAAATTCAGCACCTAAAACATCAATCGCGCATGTTTCACTTGCTAAAATATAAGCACCGTTCTCCATTTTTCCAACTACTAATGGTCGAATAGCATTAGGATCTACTGCACCGTACAATGCATCTTTTGTTAGGATTGCAAAAGTAAATCCACCCTTAATGAGTCGCAAACTCTCTTTCAATGCTTCTTCAAATGTCGGCGCCTTACTGCGACGAATTAAGTGCATAATGACCTCAGTGTCAGAAGAAGAATGGAAAATCGCACCTTGTTCTTCTAAATTTTGACGTAGTGATTTAGCATTAATTAAATTACCGTTGTGACATATACCTACGCTCATATCATAAAAGTGATATAAAAATGGTTGGATATTTTCAATGCCTTTATTACCAGAGGTTGCGTAACGAACATGTCCTATCGCATGTGGATAACCTTTTATATTTGACATATGTTCGTCTTTAATTGCTTCAGTTAATAAGCCTAATCCTCGTTCACCTTTTAGCGTTTCGTGATTTGAAACTACAATACCTGCACCCTCTTGACCTCTGTGTTGCAAACTATGTAGACCCATATATGTTAACTGTGCTGCTTCAGGATGATTCCAAATACCGAAAACGCCACATTCTTCATTTAATCCTGAGTAGTTAGACATTGAACTATAGCCCCTTCCCATTTTTGTTTGATATCTGAAACGTTTTCTTTTATTTTTACGTCTGAGTTTGATATATCAAATGACTGCTGATGAGTTAATTGCCCAATTTCTTGAGCTTGATCTATATCCAACGTTTGCCCTTCTTTAACAATCACAATATATCGTCCTTGAGTTTCACTAAATAATTGTGCATTGGTCACATCTAATTGAGCTTGCATACCTAAATGATAATGGGCACTAATTTTAGCTAAAGTAACTAATAAGCCTCCCTTACCAACCGTTTGTACATGAGATGCAATGCCATTACGAATAGCCTGTTTGATTGATTTTCCTTTTGAAACTTCATCACTTAAATCAATAGATTCGAACTCATGATTAACTGATCCATACAACAATTTTTCCAATTGACTACCACCAAAGTCATCACGTGTTTCACCAACTAAATAAATTTTATCTCCTGCTTTAGGTTTAAACTCTTTTAGATAGCTCACGTCTTCAATAAGACCAACCATTCCTACGACAGGTGTAGGGAAGATAGAGGTTCCACGTGTCTCGTTATATAATGAAACATTTCCTGAAACTACAGGAGTTTGAAGCACTTTACAAGCTTCTGACATCCCTTTAGTGGAATCTATTAATTGTTGATAGATTTCTTTCTTCTCTGGAGAACCATAGTTTAGACAATCAGTCATAGCTAATGGTGTCGCCCCGACTGCAATTAAATTTCGATAGGCTTCAGCAACAACCATTTTTCCACCTTCATAAGGTTGGTTGAAAACATAACGTGCTTCACCATCTATAGTTGAAGCAATAGCTTTTTGTGTTCCTTCTACGCGCACAACTGAAGCTTGTAAACCTGGCTTAATAATTGTATTTGCCCCTACTTGTTGATCATATTGTTCATATAAGTGATGTTTAGATGCTATTGTTGGGTGTTGTAATAACTTGATAAATGTATCATGTACATCTATATCGCTGTAATCGTTTTTAGATGTATTGTATTCCTTTTCTTCCCCTTCTAAAATATACACTGGTGCTTCATCAGCAAGAGGTTGCACAGGAATGTCTGCATACACTTCATCATCGTATGTAAGCACGAATCTGTCAGTGTCTGTTACTTCGCCTATTACTGCACTATCTAGTTCGTGTTTATTGAATAAATCTAAAAACTTTTGTTCTGTACCTTTTTCTACAACTAACAGCATTCTTTCTTGTGTTTCAGAAAGCATCATTTCATATGGGGAAATTCCTGGTTCTCTTGTTGGAACTTGATCAAGTCTTAAATGTAAACCACTACCACCTTTAGCTGCCATTTCAGATGAAGATGAAGTTAAACCAGCTGCTCCCATATCTTGTATACCTACTAGTTCATCAAAGGTAATTGCTTCTAATGTTGCTTCCATTAGCTTTTTGCCTACAAATGGATCACCAATTTGTACTGAAGGTCTTTTACTTTCACTTTCCTCAGTAAGTTCTTCAGATGCAAATGTTGCGCCATGAATACCGTCACGCCCAGTTTTTAAACCTACATATATAACGGAATTACCAACACCCTTAGCTGTTCCTTTTTGGACCATATCATGATCAATAATTCCTACACACATAGCATTGACTAATGGATTACCATCATAGCGTTCATCAAATTCAATCTCTCCAGCCGTAGTAGGAATGCCAATACAGTTTCCATATCCCCCAATACCACTTACAACACCTTTAAGTAATCGTTGATTTTGTTTTACAGTTAACTCACCAAAACGAAGACTATTTAGTAAATTAATTGGACGAGCACCAATTGAAACAATATCTCTAATAATACCTCCAACTCCAGTTGCCGCACCCTGATAAGGTTCAATTGCAGATGGATGATTGTGAGACTCGACTTTAAATACTACGGCTTGATTATCGCCTATATCTACAACACCTGCACCTTCTCCTGGTCCCATTAATACGTGCTCTCCTGTCGTAGGAAATTGTTTTAAAAATGGTTTAGAATGTTTATATGAGCAATGTTCGCTCCACATCACTGAGAAAATTCCTACTTCTGTGAAGTTGGGTTCTCTACCAAGAATTTCAACCACTTTGTCATATTCTTTATCACTTAATCCCATATCTTGATAAAGTTTTTCAAGTTTAATCTCTTCATTACTTGGTTCAATAAATTTAGACATTTTGTTCCCTCCAACTTTTCACCATTGATTCAAACAATTTCACACCGCTATTTGTTCCTAACAATGTTTCAAGTGCGCGTTCAGGGTGTGGCATCATCCCACAAACGTTACCCTCTTTATTAACTATTCCTGCAATATCTTCATAAGATCCATTAGGGTTATTCGTATATTTAAGGATAATTTGATTGTTGTCGTTGAGTTCACGATATATTTCATCAGTACAATAATAATGACCTTCACCATGTGCTACAGGATAAACAACATTCTCATTTTTCATATATAAATGCGTAAAAGGTGTTTGATTATTAGTAATTTTTAAATTTTCGTTTCTACTAATAAATAAATGTGAGTCATTATGAAGTAATGCGCCTGGTAACAATCCAATCTCAGTTAAAATTTGAAACCCATTACATACTCCTAAAACAGGCTTACCTTCTTTCGCAAATCGCTTAACTTCTTTAATAATCGGAGCAACACTTGCCATAGCTCCTGATCTCAAATAATCACCAAATGAAAAACCACCAGGTATTAAAACACCATCAAAACCATCTAAAGTCGTTTCACGATAATCGACATATGCTGCATCAACACCTGATTTAATAGCTGCATTATACATGTCTCTATCGCAGTTTGAACCAGGGAACACAAGAACTGCAAATTTCATATTATGCTTGCTCCTTTTCATCAATAACTTTATAGCTATATTCTTCAATGACTGTATTGGCAAATAACTTTTCACTTAGTGTCGTAATAATATTATCAACAGCTTCGTCAGTTGGTTCATTAACTGTCATATACAAAACTTTACCTACTCGAATGTCATTCACTTGTTCATAACCAAGATCGTGAACTGCTCGGTTTAAAGCTTGTCCTTGTGTATCTAAAACCTGTGGTTGTAAAGTGATATGTAGTTCAATCGTTTTCATTATTTAAGATCCTCCAATTTATTTAAAAATGTTTGATAAGTTTCAATAAGCGAGCCAGTGTTGTTTCTATATACATCTTTATCAAAGTTAGTATCCGTATTTTTATCCCATATTCTGCAAGTGTCGGGAGAGATTTCATCTGCAAGTAAAATTTTTCCACTATTGGTTTTACCAAATTCAACCTTAAAATCTACAAGTCTCAAACTCATTTCATTCATCAATTGAATCAGTACTTGGTTAATGTCTTTAGCCATTTGTTTAAGTTGTGTTATTTCTTCATCGTTCGCTATGCCGAGTAATTTTACATGGTCATCAGTAATAAGCGGATCATTAAGTTCATCTTTTTTGTAGAAGAATTCTACTAAAGGTTCTTCAAATTTATGCCCTTTTTTAAAACCAAGACGCTTTGTTATCGAACCAGTGGCAATGTTTCTAACAACTACTTCTAAAGGTATAATATCAACTTGTTGGACGAGTTGTTCTGTTTGTGATAGTTGTTTAATAAAGTGATTGTCAATATGATTATGAGTTAAATAATCAAATATAATAGAAGTAATTTGATTATTTAACTTACCCTTGCCAATCATAGTATCTTTTTTTGCACCGTTTCCTGCTGTTACTTCATCTTTATATTCAACTCGTAATTGACCATCAATATTTGTCGTGAATACTCTTTTAGCTTTACCTTCATATAACAATGACACTTACTTGTCTCTCCCTTCAAATTTCATTAACATATATTGTTCTGTTTGATTGACATCATCCGTCAGTATAGTCATATGTCCCATTTTTCTATCAGGTTTTCTTTCTTTCTTACCGTAAATGTGAATATGCCAATCTGGGTGTCTGCTAAATTCATTTTCAAGCAAATCCAAATCCCGACCTAATAAATTCATCATTACTGTTGGCTTTAATAATTCAATAGCTTGCGGAAGTTTTTGACCAGTTATGGCTAGAATATGTGTATCAAACTGTGAGTAATCACAAGCTTCTATAGAATAGTGTCCAGAATTATGTGGTCTAGGTGCAATTTCATTTACATATAAGTTATCTTCTTTATCAATAAAGAATTCTACTGTAAAGGTTCCAACAAAATGTATTGCGCGAGTGATTTTCTCAACTTCCTTCCGTGCTTCATATTCTTTATCAGTTCTTGCCGGAACGACTGTTTTAAATAATATTTGATTTTGATGCTCATTTTCTTGAAGAGGAAAGTATGTTGTTTGTTGTTCATTTCCAATTGTTACTGTAAGAGATACTTCCTTTTTAATATCGAGATATTGTTCAGCAACACATTCTTGCTTCTCAACTAACTGGTATGCTTCGTCTAATTCCGAATCATCTCTTACCAAAATTTGTCCTTTACCATCATATCCACCAAAACGTGTTTTCACTATGAACGGAAAGCCTAATTTGTCTATGGCTTTTAATAAGTCTTGATTTGTTTGAATTTGTATAAAGGGAACAATTTGAGTATTTGCTTCTAGTAATGTTTGCTTCTCGGTTAGCCTATCTTGTAATAGTTCAATAGCTTGGTAACCTTGAGGAATATGATATAACTGAGTGAGTTTTTTTAATTGTTCAGACGAAATATTTTCAAACTCGTAAGTAACAACATCAGAATTTTCACCTAACTGATTTAAGGCTTGCTCATCATCATAATTTGCATGAATAAACTGATGTGCGACATAGCGACATGGGCAACTTTCATTAGGATCTAAGACAATCACCTTATAACCCATTTTTTGAGCCGACTGAGCCATCATTTTTCCTAACTGCCCTCCGCCAATGATTCCTATTGTCGCGCCAAATTTAAGTTTACTGAAGTTCATTTTGCATTTCCTCCACTTTTGCGACTAAAGATTTTTCATAATTTTCCAAATTATTTTGAACTGATTCATTTGTTATTCCTAACATTCTTGCCGCTAATATCCCAGCATTTTTAGCACCTGATTTTCCAATTGCTGTGGTTGCAACTGGTATACCACCAGGCATTTGGACGATAGATAGTAATGAATCTAAACCTTTTAGACTTTTAGATTCGATTGGTACACCAATCACAGGCAATGTTGTCATGGAAGCTACCATTCCAGGTAAGTGTGCTGCTCCCCCTGCACCGGCAATGATGATATCAAAACCATTTTGACGTGCTTGACGAGCGAAATTGAACATCATTTGAGGCGTACGATGAGCTGAAACGACTTTCTTTTCGTACGGTATTTTAAATTCTTCAAGCATCGAACAACTTTCTTTCATAATTTTCCAATCTGAGGAACTGCCCATAATGACTGCTACTTTCACTTTGTACACCCTTTCGAAACTTTTGGATTGTTATTAGGAATAGTTGTATATTACACATATAGCATAACAATCCATTCGGTATTTTTCAATCAAAAATCGAACTTTAACACTTATTTAAATATTAATTTACGTATTTTGACTATCATTTTCTTTTTGATTAATGTTAAAGTTAAGATATTAATTAACAATTAGGAGGAATTTAAGGTGGTTGCTAAAATTTTAGATGGTAAGCAAATAGCAAAAGAATATAGACAGAGACTTAAAAATCAAGTCAATGAATTAAAAGAACATGGTTTTACTCCAAAATTATCAGTCATATTAGTTGGTAATGATGGTGCAAGCCAAAGTTATGTAAAATCAAAGAAAAAAGCAGCAGAAAAAATTGGAATGATATCTGAAATTGTTCACTTAGACGAATCCACGTCAGAAGAAGAAGTTTTAAGCGAACTTAATCGATTAAACAATGACGATACTGTTAGTGGTATTTTAGTTCAAGTGCCATTACCTAAACAGGTAAGCGAACAAAAAGTACTTGAAACTATCAATCCGAACAAAGATGTAGATGGTTTCCATCCAATAAATATTGGAAAATTGTATATTGATGAGCAAACCTTTGTACCATGTACACCCCTAGGTATTATGGAAATTTTAAAACACGCAGATATTAATTTAGAAGGAAAAAATGCAGTTGTTATTGGTCGTAGTCATATTGTTGGCCAACCTGTTTCAAAGTTATTGTTGCAAGCTAACGCAACTGTTACGATTTTACATTCACGTACAAAAAATATGAATGCACACTTAAAACAAGCAGATGTGATTGTTAGCGCAGTAGGACAACCTGGTTTAGTTACTAAAGAAAATGTTAAAGCAGGCGCAGTAATTATAGATGTTGGTAATACACCTGATGAAAATGGTAAATTAAAAGGAGATGTAGCATATGATGAAGTAAAAGAAATAGCTAGTGCAATTACTCCGGTACCAGGTGGTGTTGGTCCTTTAACTATTACAATGGTACTTAATAACACACTTCTTGCAGAGAAATTAAGACGTGGCTTAACAAAATAATATCAGTGAAAAAGCCCGTGACATGAATACGTAGTCATGGACTTTTTCTGTCTTACTTCCAACTCATAAATGTGTTGAACATAAGTTTATGAGTTAATTTTATTCTATTTTTTCTTTATCAATCATTTAATATAACAACGAATTTTCGTCTAATTCACAATACTTATTAATTGAGCACTAAACTTCGAATTCAATTTCAGTAAATGTTTTCAAACAATTCACAATTTACATAATCTTTATCAAATTTTCATAAAAAAGGATTTAATTTTTATGTTGATTAAGTTATATTAAGACCATAGTATGATGTCGGCAAAATAAAAATAGGGTATATTAAACTTAAATTATAGATGATTCAATACACGGAGGTTAAGTTATGAACAAATTACTACAGTCATTATCAGCACTTGGAGTTTCAGCTACATTAGTGACACCCAATTTAAATGCAGAAGCCACTACTAATACTGAACCTCAATTAAAAGGTGTTAACGATATCGTTATTGAAAAAGGACAAGAATATAATTTACTTAAAGGCATAAGTGCTTACGATAAAGAAGACGGCGATCTTACTCATAAAATCAAAATTGATGGTCAAGTTGATACATCCAAAGCAGGTAAGTATAAAGTGAAATACCAAGTTACCGATTCTGATGGTGCTGAAAAAACTTCTATAAGAAATATTGAAGTAAAATGAACCTCTCCTCTTAATCACACATAATCTTTGTTTAATTTCTACCTATTATACATTTTAATGAAATATAAATTACGAAAACGTTTATACAAAAATGAATTGTATAAGCGTTTATTTTTGTAATTAGAAATTATTTCATATGACTATGCATCACTTAAGAGAACATTCAATCAATAAACTAAAACGATATATCCAAATATTAGCCTACCTAAAATCAGACACATCTTATAGACAAATTCTTCTACTTAATTCTTTCTATATAAGATTATATTTTTCTATAAGTAATATTCCTTTTTTGTATCTAATTGATAAGATTTATCAATAATGTGTTGTATTACATGTAATTTTGCTAAATTTGTCTATTTTCACAAAATGTACACATAATTTTAACAAATCTTACAAACCCCGTCATATCTAGGACTAACAGACCTCAATTATATTAATAAGTAATTTTTTTTGAACATACTCTTGTAAATATTGTGTAATAAACTAAAATTATTGGTAAGCCCTACATTTGTAGTATTAGGAGGTCAAAAAAAGTGTCAAAATTTAAGTCTTTGCTTCTATTATTTGGCACACTAATTTTACTTAGTGGTTGTTCAAATATAGAAGTTTTTAATGCAAAAGGGCCAGTAGCAAGCAGTCAGAAATTCTTGATTATCTATTCAATAATCTTCATGCTTGTTATTGTTGCTGTAGTGCTTTCCATGTTCGCTATTTTTATTTTTAAATATAGCTACAAAAAGAATAGCGAATCTGGTAAGATGCACCACAATTCTTTAATTGAAACAATTTGGTTTGTGGTACCTATTTTAATCGTAATTGCTTTAGCTATTCCTACAGTTAAAACTTTATACGATTATGAAAAACCACCAGAAAAAGACAAAGATCCACTTGTCGTTTATGCAGTAAGTGCTGGCTATAAATGGTTCTTTGCCTACCCTGATCAACATATTGAAACTGTTAACACATTAACAATTCCTAAAGATCGACCAGTTGTATTCAAGCTTCAATCTATGGATACAATGACAAGTTTCTGGATTCCACAATTAGGTGGTCAGAAATATGCCATGACTGGTATGACTATGAATTGGACTTTAACAGCTGATCAATTAGGTACTTTCAGAGGTCGTAACTCAAACTTCAATGGTGAGGGATTCTCTCGTCAAACATTTAAAGTTCACTCTGTAAGTCAAAATGATTTTGATAAGTGGGTAAAAGAAGCTAAAGGTAAGAAAACTTTAAGTCAAGATACTTTTGATAAGCAACTCTTACCAAGCACTTCTAACAAAGAATTAACATTCAGTGGTACACATATGGCGTTTGTTGACCCTGCGGCTGATCCAGAGTATATCTTCTACGCTTACAAACGTTACAACTTTGAACAAAAAGATCCTAACTTCACAGCTGAAGAGGATTTATACAAAGATGTAAAAGATAAACCAATCAAACCTGCTCGTAAGGTTCATATAACAAACCCTAACTATGAACGTCATGGTATGAAACCTATGATTCTCGGCAACAATGAAAAATACGATAATGAGTTCAAAAAAGAAGAGGATCATAACTCTAAAGAAATGGAAAAAATTTCTAAGGGAGCAAAAGACGAAAATGCGTCTAAACTTCACAAAAAAGAACACGATGATCATGGAGGTGGACATTAATGAATTTTCCATGGGATCAACTACTAGTTAAAGGAAATTGGATGATTATCTCAGCACAAATTGCTGCGCCATTCTTAGTCATCGGCCTTATAGCAGTTATATCTTATTTCAAATTATGGAAATATCTATATAAAGAATGGTTCACATCCGTAGACCATAAAAAAATCGGTATCATGTATTTAATTTCTGCCGTATTAATGTTCGTTCGTGGTGGTATCGATGCGTTAATGTTACGTACTCAATTAACAATTCCAGATAATAAATTCTTGGAAGCAAACCACTATAATGAAGTATTTACTACGCACGGCGTAATTATGATTATATTTATGGCTATGCCATTTATCTTTGGTTTATGGAATGTTGTTATTCCATTACAACTTGGTGCACGCGATGTTGCCTTTCCTGTAATGAATAACGTTAGTTTCTGGCTATTCTTCGCTGGTATGATTTTATTCAACCTATCATTTATTGTAGGTGGATCACCAGCTGCTGGTTGGACTAACTACGCACCTCTTGCTGGTGAATTCAGTCCAGGTCCAGGTGTTAACTATTATTTAATTGCAATTCAAATATCTGGTATCGGATCGTTAATGACTGGTATCAACTTCTTTGTTACGATTCTAAGATGTAAAACACCAACAATGAAGTTTATGCAAATGCCAATGTTCAGTGTAACAACATTCATTACAACATTAATCGTTATATTAGCATTCCCAGTGTTCACTGTAGCACTTGCTTTAATGACTGCTGATAGAATTTTTGGAACTCAGTTCTTCACTGTAGCAAATGGCGGTATGCCAATGCTTTGGGCAAACTTCTTCTGGGTATGGGGGCACCCTGAAGTTTATATCGTTATTTTGCCAGCATTCGGTATGTACTCAGAAATCATCCCTACTTTTGCCCGTAAACGTTTATTCGGTCATCAAAGTATGATTTGGGCAACTGCAGGTATCGCATTCTTAAGTTTCTTAGTTTGGGTTCACCATTTCTTCACTATGGGTAATGGTGCGTTAATTAACTCATTCTTCTCTATCTCAACAATGTTAATCGGTGTTCCAACCGGAGTTAAACTATTTAACTGGTTGCTCACATTGTATAAAGGTAGAATTACATTTGAGTCACCAATGCTATTCTCATTAGCATTCATCCCTAACTTCTTATTAGGAGGGGTTACTGGTGTAATGCTTGCAATGGCATCAGCTGACTATCAATATCACAATACTTATTTCTTAGTAGCTCACTTCCACTATACATTGGTTACTGGTGTAGTATTTGCCTGCTTAGCTGGTTTAATCTTCTGGTATCCAAAAATGATGGGCTACAAGTTAAATGAAACATTAAACAAATGGTGCTTCTGGTTCTTCATGATCGGATTTAACGTTTGTTTCTTACCACAATTCATTCTAGGTTTAGATGGTATGCCACGTCGTCTATACACTTACATGCCTTCTGATGGTTGGTGGTTACTAAACTTCATCTCAACTATCGGTGCATTATTGATGGCAATTGGATTCTTATTCCTAGTTGCAAGTATCGTTTATAGTCATATCAAAGCTCCACGTGAAGCTACTGGAGATAACTGGGATGGACTTGGTCGTACTTTAGAGTGGTCTACAGCATCAGCTATTCCACCTAAATACAACTTTGCTATCACTCCTGATTGGAATGACTACGATACATTCGTTGATATGAAGGAACATGGTCGTCATTATTTAGACAACCATAACTACAAAGATATTCATATGCCAAACAATACTCCAGTAGGATTCTGGATGGGTATATTTATGACTATTGGTGGTTTCTTCTTAATCTTCGAATCTATTGTTCCAGCACTTATCTGTTTAGCAGGTATTTTCATTACTATGATTTGGAGAAGTTTCCAAATTGATCATGGTTACCACATCCCTGCTTCAGAAGTTGCAGAAACTGAAGCTCGTTTAAGAGAAGCTCGAATTAAAGAAAGGGAGGCTGTAAGTCATGAGTCATGATGCAAATACTATTGATTCTCGTACACACGAAGGCGAATTAAATAAACTTGGCTTTTGGATTTTCCTTACAGCTGAATTTGCGTTATTCGGTACCCTATTTGCAACGTTATTAACGTTACAACATGGTGGCGGATATGGTGGTAAATTAACTACCGACTTATTCGAATTACATTTGATTTTAATAATGACTTTTGCATTATTAATTAGTTCATATACTTGTGGTATTGCAATTTACTACATGCGACAAGAAAAGCAAAACTTAATGATGTTTTGGATGATTATCACAGTTATCCTAGGTCTTGTATTCGTAGGTTTTGAAATTTACGAATTCGCACACTATGCTTCTGAAGGTGTTAACCCAACTATTGGCTCCTTCTGGTCTAGTTTCTTTATATTACTAGGTACGCACGGTGCACACGTATCATTAGGTATTGTTTGGGTTATTTGTTTGTTAATTCAAATCGGAACTCGTGGTTTGGATTCATACAATGCTCCTAAATTATTTATAGTAAGTTTATACTGGCACTTCTTAGATGTTGTTTGGGTCTTCATCTTTACTGCCGTATATATGATAGGGATGGTGTATAGCGGATGAATACAATCGTAAAACATACAGTAGGTTTTATTGCTTCTATCGTACTAACGCTTTTAGCAGTTTTTGTAACTCTATACACTAATATGACATTCCATGCTAAGGTAACTATCATCTTTGGTTTTGCTTTCATTCAAGCTGCCCTTCAATTATTAATGTTCATGCATTTAACTGAAGGTAAAGATGGACGTTTACAATCGTTCAAAGTTATCTTTGCAATTATCATTACTTTAATAACTGTTATTGGAACATATTGGGTAATGCAAGGTGGACACTCTTCTCACTTATAAAGATGAGTTTCCCAAGGTTGATTTCAATAAAGAATGAATTTGAATATATTTGTTCTTTATTGATTCATTTCCACCTTATATGCAAAGAGCCTGAGACTTTTAAGTCTCAGGCTCTTTTTATATCGTAACAATCCCATACCATGTTATGCTTTAATTATTACGATATACGGAGATGATGATATGTCTATTCCCATTATAATTGATACAGATCCTGGTATAGATGATGCTACAGCAATTAGTATCGCACTGTCACACCCTCAATTTGACGTTAAAATGATATCAACTGTGAATGGTAATGTAGGTATTGAGAAAACGACAGCAAATGCACTAAAGCTTAAAAAGTTTTTTAATAGTTCTGTTCCTGTACATAGAGGCGCATCCCAACCATTGATTAATGACATTTTTGGAGCTACATCAATTCATGGTGAGTCTGGTATGGATGGTTACAATTTTCCACAAATAAATCAAGATGATTTAACATCGATTCATGCAGTTGAAGCAATGAGAAATCTATTAGTAAATACTCAAGAACCTTTAACCTTGATTGCCATAGGTCCACTTACAAATATCGCTATTCTTTTAACTAGTTATCCTGAAGTTCAACCATTTATTAAGGAAATTGTTTTAATGGGTGGTAGTACCGGTAGAGGCAATGTAACGCCTTTAGCTGAATTTAATATATATTGTGATCCAGAAGCTGCTCAAATTGTATTTAACTCTGGATTACCTTTGACTATGATTGGTCTTGATTTGGCTCGTGAAGCATTGTTTACTCACCATTTTGTAAAAGACTTCAAAGATACAAATGCAACTTCAAGCATGTTATATAATTTATTTCAGCACTATAAGAGTGAAGATTTTGATATAGGATTCAAATTATACGATGTATTCACTATATTATATTTGTTGGATCCAGAAGCCTTTAATGTCAAGGAGGCGTATACTCAAATAGAATTAAGTGGCAACTTTACAAGAGGAGCCACAGTGGTAGATTTTAATACGGAGTATCCCAATTGTACAGTTGTTTTAAGTCCTGTTGAAAGACAGTATGAGGATTTATTCTTAAACGCCCTTTCTTATTGTAAATAATTAAATTGCAATTTGAATGTTATTTTATTAATCATATAACAAATGCCCGGTTACACTTCACATTGAAGTCCCGGGCATTCGTTATATATAATTTATTGAAGACTAACCTTGTAAATAAAAAATAACGAGTCTAATCCATTATTAACAAAATTACAATTACTCAACTTTAACACCTGCTGTATTATAAGGCTTTTTCTGGTCAAGAATATTATAGAAAATATGTCTCATTTTGTTTTCATTACTTACTAATCCAGGTGTATTACTTACATTCGTCCCTAAAATGACAATATAACGATCATTAAAGTAAACAGTAAAAATTTGACCAAAGAATACCCCGTTGACTCTATTTAAATACGGAGTTATGTAAAAACCATATCTATATTCTTCTGGATATTCTTGAGTCCCAAATTCATGTAAAATAGGTCGAGTTTGACGCGCATTAAAGATTTTATTTTGTTGCAATGTATAAATTAATTTGCCCATATCATGTGGCGTCATATATAAATTACCAGCTCCATAATATTGATCTAATATATTAGGTTTAAGGAATGAAAAAGTATTATTTTTAAACTTATAACCTTTTGCCATCTCACTTTGAAGAGGTTTTTCGTCATAAAAAGCAGTATGTTTGAGATTATATTTATTACCTAATCGTTCATAATAATTTTTAACATATGGTTTTCCAGTAACATTTTCAATAACTTTAGCTAAAACTAAATAATTAGCATCATTATACTGATGCTTATGATAAACTGTATCATCAATACCTCGAGCTTGAATTGCTCTAACAGCTTGTTCTAAATTTTTGATATTAGTTGAAGCTTCATATTTATATAGTCCACTTTTATGTAACATTAAATCTTTAATTGTAATTTCTTTATTTGTTTTAAACCAAGGAATATATTTAGTGACTGAATCTTGCAAATTCACTTTATTTTCGACTTCAAGTTGCTTTAGCATTAAACCTGTTGTAAATTTTTGCGCTGATCCTATTAAATACATTGTATTTGCAGTGTTCTTTTTACCTTTCTCTATATCTTGATAACCATATCCTTTATTCATTTTCACTTTTCCATTATCAAATACAGCTACAGTTCCATTAAATTGAGTTTTTTCTAAATATTTGTTTATCGATTTAGAAATGGGATCTTTTTTGTCATATTTAGTTTTTAGTTTTTTAGGCTTCTCAGCTGTCTTATCTCTCTTTTCAATATAATTCGTATTTCCACTTTCTTGACTTAACGTTTGTTTTTTTAATTCTAGGTGTCTTGTCCATTCAACACCTAATATACCTATTGACACGACTAAAGTTAATAATACGATAATAAAAAATACGATTTTAAATTTATTTAATTTCATCTTTATTGTTTGCCTCACACTTTAATGTCTTAAAATTTTGTTGACTATTCACATCATATGTCAATATATTATATTATTCGTTATCATTTTTAAGGTTAAACCCCAAAACACTTGAATAAATAATTACCTGATGAGATATCTAAAATAAATGCTTATATATTTTGCTAGCTAAAATGGTAATGACTTTTTTATTTAATCACACGACTACACTTAACCGATTAGAAAGTTTTAAATATTTTAACTGTAAATTCATAATTCTCTGGTTATCTTTGACATATCCAGTTACTTTTAATAATTACAATGCAACTAATATTATGATATTCATAACGTCAATGAATACACATACTTGTTCAAGAACGTTATAATATATCTAACTACTATATTAATTAATAAATACTTTTTTGATTATCAGATTTAAGATTCGTAATTAAAGTATATTACTTACATATATATTTTATGAACAACTAATCCGTCTGCGCTTTGTTATAACAATGTTTATAGCTATTAAGCTAAAGTTTATTATAACTTAAAGCCATAAACAAATCACTTTAATTAGATAATACACTTATTTAAAAATAAATCTATAGTACTTTGGTACTATATGAAAATTAAGTTAAGCAATAAGTTGTTTAACTCAATGTTATAATCATTCATCAATAATATTTTGTAATAATAAAATGTTGATGAGAGTTGTAATTTGATTAATAAAGTAATACAATTTAAGGCTATAGTGTACTTAATAAATCATAACTTTTTATGTATCAATCATTTGTGAAATATTTAAAATTTAACTAGGAGTACTAACAATGAACAAATTTTTAAAATATTTTTTAATATTATTATCTTTTGGTCTCCTCGTTGTTCCAATTATTTTTGCTACTCAATTATATCAAAGTTCAGAATCTGCATTTGAGTCATCTCAAAACACTAAAGATTCTCAACGAAAGTCTACTTTAAGAGATACAAAAGTTGATCCTGAAAAACAACCTATATCAATTTTATTCTTAGGTATAGACGATAATGAAGGTAGAGAAAAAAACGGGCAAAGTGTAGAACATTCTAGGTCAGATGCTATGATATTATCTACTTTTAATCAGAAAAAGCATCAAATAAGAATGCTAAGCATACCTAGAGATACAATCAGTTATATACCTAAAGTTGGCTATTACGATAAAATAACACATGCGCATGCATATGGTGGACCTCTTGCTGCTATGGATTCAGTTGAAGCAACAATGAATGTACCGGTAGATTATTATGTGCGTATTAATATGAAAGCCTTTGTTGAAGCAGTTGATGAATTAGGTGGTATATATTATGACGTACCGTATAATCTAAATGAACCTAACAGTGATGATACTGGTAGAATTAAAATCAAAAAAGGATACCAAAAGCTAAACGGCGACCAAGCATTAGCTGTAGCTCGAACTCGACATCATGATTCAGACCTTAAACGTGGTCAAAGACAAATGGAACTTATTAAAATATTGTTCCAAAAAGCTCAAAATTTAAATTCTATAGATAAACTTGACAATGTTATTAGTATTGTAGGGAAAAATGCTAAACATAATTTAACTCAGAAAGAAATTAAGTCTCTAGCAAAAATGTATCTTGGTGGTAACACTGAAATTAAAACATCACAACTTAAAGGTAAGGATGACTACTTAAATGATATATACTATTACCACCCAAGCGTAAAAAGTATTATGGAATATTCAAATCTTTTACGTAATGATTTAGGTTTATCTAAAATAACAAACAAAAACGATTTCTTAGATCAAAGAGTCATTAAACGATATGGTTCACTCGTACCCCTAACAGAATTAGATGAAGACTTATTACGTAAGAACCAAAAGGAATCGACTGATAGTCAGAAAGAGTCTGATTCTTCATCACAAAATAATGATGAAGAAGATCAAACTAACGAACAAACAGACCAAAATACTTTAAACGGGAACGAGCAGTATCCAAATCAACAATACAACAATCAGGACAATGGTGAAAATGGTATGATAAATAATGACAATTATCCTTACGCACAATAAAAGCTATATAAACTTATGTGGTAAATATACTTAAAAGGAGCGCAAATATGAGTCGTAAAACATATGAAAAAATTGCTAGTATAAATGGTATGTTCAACGTACTTGAACAACAAATCATTCATAGTAAAGATATGGCATTATTTAGGAATGAATTTTTCTATGTAAACCATGAACACAGAGAAAATTATGAAGCGCTTTTGATCTACTACAAGGATAGTTTAGATAATCCCGTTGTAGATGGCGCATGCTACATTCTTGCTTTACCTGAAATATTTAATAAGGTTGATGTGTTTGAGTCTGATTTACCTTTTACCTGGGTTTATGATGAAAATGGGCTCACTGATACCATGAAGAGTATCAGTGTACCCCTTCAATATCTTATTGCAGCCGCTTTGGAAGTGACTGATGTAAATATATTTAAGCCTTCAGGTTTTACTATGGGCATGAACAATTGGAATATTGCCCAATTACGTATTTTTTGGCAATACTGCGCTATCGTTAGAAAAGAGGCTTTATAATACTATCAATTAGTAATAAACGTATCGTTTTTTAATTCTTTGGTTTATAAATTATATATTTTTCTAATTATCAGAATGAGGTTAGGACATAATTCCTAACAAAAGAGCCAGTAAATGAGTTTTTTGTAAATTCATTTACTGGCTTCTTTATTTATAATACTTCGTATTGTTGGCTCTCTTTCTTAGGGGACAGCTTCAGTCTGTAGTCTTCAACTTGTCTTGTTCCCTTAAGAGTCTCGCCAAAATATTTTGCCTTTACCATGTAATTTAACATTGAAATACTTAAAAAATAAGGCCCTTTCGTATAATTTGATAAATACCACTAAACAAAATTAACGAGATACCTAATGTATAAAGACTATAATATGACTCAACTTAATTTACAAAGGAAACTTCAGTACTTATTCCCGCAAATGATATTTCACGACATGACCGGACTCATTCTTTTTTTGTGATGAACTAATTATGAATTTATAATGAACCTGCTTTATTTCATTTTCAATATGGTTAAAATAATTTTTAAAGGGAAAACCAGTGAAAATGGAGGTGATACTGTGTTTCAAATAGCAAAAAACGAAAGGATGCTAGAGGATTGCTTTGAAATAAGAAAATGTGTTTTCGTCAAAGAACAAGGCGTACCACTCGAAAATGAATTTGATCAATATGAAGATTACTCATTCCATATAGTGGGATATATAAATGAAATTCCTATGGCAACTGCTAGAATTAGATCTTTGAATACTCATGTTTGCAAAATTGAACGCGTAGCAATCATCAAGTGGTATCGCGGTCTAGGGTACGGTGAAAAATTAATACATGCTATTGAAACAATTGCAAAAAAACACCAATATAATAAACTCACTATGAATGCTCAATTACAAGCTCGAGACTTTTACTTAAAACTAGGTTACTCACCTTTTGGCAAAGTATTCTTAGAAGAAAATATAAAACATATTAGTATGAATAAGTTTTTATAAATCGGTTTACATTCTATATACAAACTTAGCAATTTTTAAAATTGTAATAATCTTTATGTAACATATAGGCTTATAATAAACGTAAATAGTGATTTGACAATGTTTCCAGCATAAAAAAACAATATTTCTGTTTGAGGCACAGGTTAAAATTACATTACAAATATGTTAAAAGCCATACAGTGTTAAGACTTAAAGATTATAATTGATACAAATCATATTAATGCGAGGAGTAAGAAATAAATGGCGAAGAAATTCAATTACAAATTACCGTCTATGGTTGCTTTAACGTTATTTGGCACAGCTTTTACTGCACATCAAGCAAATGCAGCTGAACAACCACAAGATCAGTCTAATCATAAAAATGTATTAGATGATCAAACTGCCCTCAAGCAAGCAGAAAAAGCTAAAAGCGAAGTTACACAATCAACTACAAATGTATCTGGTACACAAACATATCAAGACCCTACCCAAGTTCAACCAAACCAAGATACACAAAGTACTACATATGATGCATCATTAGATGAAATGAGTACTTATAATGAAGTTTCATCAAATCAAAAGCAACAATCTTCATCAATAAATGATGAGAATCAAAATCAAACGAATTCTTCTACAAAAAATCAACAAGAAGAAACAAATCATTTGACACAAGAAGATAAAACATCCACTGATACAAATCAATTACAGGAGACACAGTCTGTAGCAGATGAAAATGAGAAAGATTTAGGAGCTAACGCGGGTACTGAACAACAAGACAAGAAGATGACAGCAAGTCAACCTTCCGAAAATCAAGCAATTGAAACTCAAACTTCTTCTAATGATAATGAAAGCCAACAAAAAAGTCAGCAAGTAACTTCTGAACAAAATGAAACTGTTACACCTAAAGTATCAAATACAAACGCATCTGGTTATAATTTTGATTACGATGATGAAGACGATGATAGCTCAACAGACCATTTAGAACCTATATCATTAAACAATGTGAATGCTACATCTAAACAAACTACTTCATATAAATATAAAGAGCCAGCTCAACGTGTAACAACTAATACTGCAACAAAAGAAACGGCATCTAATCAAGCGACTGTAGATACAAAGCAATTCATCCCATTTAGTGCAACTGCTCAACCGAGAACAGTTTATTCTGTATCTAGTCAAAAAACATCATCATTACCGAAATACACACCAAAGGTTAATTCTTCAATAAATAACTATATTCGTAAAAAGAATATGAAAGCACCAAGAATTGAAGAAGATTATACGTCATATTTCCCTAAATATGGCTATAGAAACGGCGTAGGACGTCCTGAAGGTATCGTTGTTCATGATACTGCAAATGATAACTCAACAATCGATGGCGAGATTGCCTTCATGAAACGTAATTACAACAGTGCATTCGTACACGCATTTGTTGATGGCAATAGAATTATAGAAACAGCTCCGACAGACTATTTATCTTGGGGTGCAGGTCCTTACGGAAATCAACGTTTTATCAATGTTGAAATCGTCCATACACATGATTATGATTCATTTGCACGTTCAATGAACAACTACGCTGATTATGCTGCAACACAATTGCAATATTATAATTTAAAACCTGATAGCGCTGAAAACGATGGAAGAGGAACAGTTTGGACACATGCTGCTATCTCAAACTTCTTAGGAGGTACTGACCACGCTGACCCTCACCAATATTTAAGAAGCCACAATTATAGCTATGCAGAATTATATGACTTAATTTATGAAAAATATTTAATTAAAACGGGTCAAGTAGCACCTTGGGGAACAACATCTACAAAACCGTCACAACCTTCTAAACCATCAGGAGGAACTAATAATAAGTTAACTGTATCTGCTAATCGTGGTGTTGCTCAAATTAAACCAACAAATAATGGCTTATATACAACTGTTTATGACAGTAAAGGTCATAAGACTGATCAAGTACAAAAAACTCTATCCGTTACTAAAACTGCAACATTAGGAAATAACAAATTCTATTTAGTTGAAGACTACAATAGCGGTAAAAAATACGGTTGGGTTAAACAAGGTGATGTTGTTTATAACACTGCTAAGGCACCAGTAAAAGTGAATCAAACATATAATGTTAAAGCAGGGTCAACACTTTACACAGTTCCTTGGGGTACACCAAAACAAGTTGCTAGCAAAGTATCTGGTACTGGAAATCAAACTTTTAAAGCAACTAAACAGCAACAAATTGATAAAGCGACGTATCTTTATGGTACAGTGAATGGTAAATCTGGTTGGATTAGTAAATACTACTTAACTTCAGCATCTAAACCTAGCAATCCAACTAAACCTTCAACAAATAACCAATTAACAGTGACTAACAATAGTGGTGTTGCTCAAATCAATGCAAAAAATAGTGGCTTATACACTACAGTTTATGACACTAAAGGAAAGACAACAGATCAAATCCAACGTACATTGTCAGTGACAAAAGCTGCCACACTTGGTGATAAAAAATTCTATCTAGTTGGTGATTATAATACTGGTACAAATTATGGTTGGGTAAAACAAGATGAGGTCATTTACAATACAGCTAAATCACCTGTAAAAATCAATCAAACATACAACGTCAAACCTGGTGTTAAATTCCACACAGTACCTTGGGGCACATATAATCAAGTGGCTGGAACAGTTTCAGGTAAGGGCGATCAAACTTTTAAAGCAACTAAACAACAACAAATTGATAAAGCAACATATCTTTATGGTACAGTGAACGGTAAATCTGGTTGGATTAGTAAATACTATTTAACTACACCATCAAAAGTTCAAACTTTGTCTACTCAATCAACACCAGCACCTAAACAAGTACAATCATCTACACAAACTGTAAATCAAATTGCTCAAGTGAAAGCTAATAATTCTGGAATAAGAGCATCCGTATATGATAAAACAGCCAAAAGTGGTACGAAATACGCAAACCGTACATTCCTTATCAATAAACAACGTACTGAAGGTAATAACACGTATGTACTACTGCAAGATGGAACAAGTAATACGCCATTAGGATGGGTAAACATTAATGATGTGACAACTCAAAATATTGGAAAACAAACTCAGTCTATAGGTAAATATTCAGTAAAACCTACAAATAATGGTCTATATTCTATTGCTTGGGGTACTAAAAACCAACAATTACTAGCACCTAATACGCTAGCCAATCAAGCATTTAATGCTTCCAAAGCTGTTTACGTTGGCAAAGATTTATATCTTTACGGAACAGTCAATAACAGAACAGGATGGATTGCTGCTAAGGATTTAATCCAAAACAGTACTGACGCTCAGGCAACACCATATAACTATACTTTTGTTATCAATAATAGTAAAAGTTATTTCTATATGGATCCAACAAAAGCAAACCGATATTCTTTAAAACCATATTATGAACAAACTTTCACAGTCATTAAGCAAAAAAATATTAATGGCGTAAAATGGTACTATGGACAACTTTTAGACGGTAAATATGTTTGGATAAAATCAACTGACTTAGTTAAAGAAAAAATTAAATATGCATATACTGGAATGACTTTAAATAACGCGATAAATATCCAATCTCGTCTTAAATATAAACCACAAGTACAAAATGAGGCTTGGAAATGGTCAAATGCCAATTATAGTCAAATTAAAAATGCTATGGATACAAAGCGTTTAGCTAATGATTCATCCTTAAAATATCAATTCTTACGTTTAGATCAACCACAATACTTGTCAGCACAAGCTCTCAATAAATTATTAAAAGGCAAAGGTGTACTTGAAAACCAAGGTGCTGCATTTAGCCAAGCAGCACGTAAGTATGGTCTAAATGAAATTTATCTTATCTCACATGCTTTAGTAGAAACAGGTAATGGAACTTCACAACTTGCTAAAGGCGGAGATGTTTCAAAAGGTAAATTCACAACTAAAACAGATCACAAATACCATAATGTCTTTGGAATTGGTGCATTCGACAATAATGCACTTGTAGATGGTATTAAATACGCTAAAAATGCTGGATGGACTTCTGTCTCTAAAGCAATCATTGGTGGCGCTAAATTCATTGGAAATTCATACGTGAAAGCAGGACAAAATACGCTATATAAAATGCGTTGGAATCCTGCAAGCCCCGGTACGCATCAATATGCAACTGATATTAATTGGGCAAATGTCAACGCACAAGTATTAAAACAATTTTATGATAAAATTGGTGAAGTCGGTAAGTACTTCGAAATTCCAACATACAAATAAATATGAAGTAAGGCAGCTCTCATAGTTAATGAAAGTAGAGTTGCCTATTTTTTTGATGATTATTTATCATGTCACTACTTCGAATATGACAGATGCTAAATATTAAACTTTTTCAAATAAAAAAAGCTAAGCACACTTATATGTAATTTAATATTACAATTCAGTTGCTTAGCTTTATATGTTTATATATAATTGAATGTATTTTACACTTAACATCATAATTAAAAACTGGTATATATCAGATGAAAATATGTCTACTATTAAGTTTGTTTAATAATTGATTTAAACTTGCAATTTCGTCTGAAGATAAACATTGACATCTCGCTTCAATTAACTCGCATCTCGCCGTGTTAATTTGCTGAATTAAAGCCCTTGCTTCTTCAGTTAATATTAGTTCTTTACATCGTAAATCTTCATGAGATTGTTGACTCATGATATAACCTTTTTGGACTAACTTTTTAATCCATCTTGATACAATTGATTGTTCCCTACTAATCTTCATAGTTAAATCGTATTGAGATAAACGATCATAATTATATAAAATACGTAGTAACTCTAATTGTTCAGAAGTAATGTCAGTTCGTTGACCAAAGCGTCTATTAACTAAATTCAAATCATTATTTGTTAGTGTGATAAGTTTTTCAAGTTGTTTATACATGTTGTTCTACTCCACTATATTAAGTTAATAATATTATATGCCTTATTTATAAATTATACAATACAAATATACACATTACACAAATTCGTTGCATCATTACCTATTTTTATACTACATTAGAGTATGTCTAAATTGTAAAAAAGGAGAGCGTTTATGACAGCCATCAAAGATAGGGATTATTTTTTCGATAATGCTCGAGCAATATTGATATTTCTAGTCGTATTAGGACATTTATTACAACCTTATACATCTGAAGATAAATTTTTACAAGCTTTATATTTATTAATATATAGCTTTCATATGCCTACCTTTCTATTTATCTCAGGCTACTTTGCTAAGAATTTAGATAAACCTAACTATTTAGAAAAAATTGCAAAAAAATTACTTCTTCCTTATGTAATATTTTTTGCGTTTTTCTCACTTTATTACTATTTCACTGGTAAAGAAGATGCAATTCAATTAGATCCATTTAATCCAGTTTTTGCATTATGGTTTTTACTCACCCTTTTTTTCTTTCATGTTGTTTTAGTTATAGTGAGAAGGTATAATCCGTATATTGTACTATTCATATCCATACTTGTTTCTGTATTAGCTGGTTTCTCTGGCAATATCGACAGTTATATGAGTATATCAAGAACCATTGTGTTCTTCCCTATCTTCTTTATAGGACATTTGGTTACACAATCACATACCGAAAAACTTAGAAATAAAAAATGGATTCCCATTTCAATAATCATTCTGATTACCTTCTTTATAGGATACACAATCCATCCTATTAATGGAGATTGGTTATTAGGAAGTACACCTTATACTTCTTTAGAAAGTAACGGAGAGGATGTTTATAGTCCTCTTAAACGCTTATTACTCTATGTCATTATACTTTTAACTATGTGTGCATTTCTAAATCTAATGCCACAAACTAAGCGTATTTATACCTATATAGGACAGCGCACAATGTTTGTTTATTTATTACACGGTATCGTTATAGGAGTCATTCGCGGGTTTGGTCTATATCCATTTAAGGATCAGATTTCTATCTTTACCTATCTTTATTTATTTATCAGTGCGAGTGTGATTGTATTAATATTATCTTCAAAATGGGTTTGCAAATGGACGAATCCGTTCATTAATTTAAAAAGGCCTTCTCAATTTAAAAATTAAAATTTCATAAAACAATTCAGTAAATCACCAAAATGTAGAGATTAAAATATGTTATGATAGTAATAATTTGAAAGAATTATGAGACTATTTAAACAATTTAAATACTACATTTTGGTATTTTTATATAGAGAGGTTTTAGCAAATGAAATTATCATTAAATTCAAGTTCAAAATTTTTAAGAGCCCCTAGTATTCGTCAATTTTCTAATAGAATTAAAGCGATTGACGATTGTGTTAATTTAACAATTGGACAACCCGATTTTCCTATGCCAGATGTGGTCAAAAATGCTTATATCAAAGCAATCAAAAACGATAAAACAAGTTATTCTCATAACAAAGGTTTATTTGAAACACGACAAGCTATTAGCCAATATTTTAAACGAAAATACGATTTCTTTTATAGTGAGGAAGAAATCATCGTTACTAATGGTGCGAGTGAAGCATTAGATACATCGTTAAGAAGCATTATTGAGCCTGGCGATGATATACTTATTCCAGGACCGATATACGCTGGTTATATCCCATTAGTAGAAACTCTAGGTGGAAATCCAGTATATATAGATACTACACAATCAGATTTTAAAGTAACACCTGAACTGATTGAGTCGCATCTAACGCATAAGACTAAAGCTATACTTCTCAATTACCCTACCAACCCAACAGGCGTAATACTCGAACGCTCCGAGGTCAAAAATATAGTAGATACACTTGTAAACAAACACATTTTTATTATCAGTGATGAGATTTATGCTGAAAATACGTTTAAAGGACAACATACATCTTTTGCTGAATTTCCAGAAATTCGAGATCAATTATTACTGATAGGTGGTTTGAGTAAGTCCCATTCTGCAACAGGTATTCGAATCGGCTTTTTACTTGGTCCTGAATATTTAATTGAAAAATTAACCTTTATGCACGCTTACAATTGTATTTGTGCAAATGTACCAGCTCAAATTGCTTGTGCTACCGCTTTAAATGAAGGGATAAATGCCCCTCTATACATGAATCGTGATTATATTGAACGTCGTAATTACCTGAAAAAAAAATTAGAATCATTAGGCTTCGAATTAACTGCTCAACCTGAAGGTGCATTTTACATCTTCCCTAGCATTAAAAAATTCACGGAAAATGATTTTGCATTTTGTGTTGATGTGTTGGAGAAAGCACACTTAGCTATGGTTCCTGGTTCCTCATTCACTGATATTGGCAAAGGGTATATTCGAATTTCATATGCTTATGATATGGAAACATTAAAAAAAGGAATGCATCGATTAGAAAATTATTTACACCAACATTATCCAGATCAAATGACCACTCAAACTATATAAATAGTCTGGAAAACATTTATTCCTGAAGTGAAATTTATGAGAGTAACAATCCCACATAACAATACAATAGGTTTAAATGTATCAAGTGTGTGCGCTAATCTGAGATTTACACTTGCAAATCGAGAGCATTCACTTTAAATAGTACATTTTAATTTTTAACATTGGTGATTACTTATATCTACCAATGTTGCTAATTGTTACTTATACTTATTAATTCCAATGAAATAATAAAATCGCCTAAGACACAATTCGTATCTTAGGCGATTTTAAATAATTGCTATTCATTAACTAGATTGGAATTGTAATTATAATATGCATTTTCAAAACCAGTCTATTATTCAACTATTGCTTATGGGAATTTAGGGAATTGGTCAAAATCAGGATTACGTTTTTCTTTAAACGCATCACGTCCTTCTTTCGCTTCATCAGTAGTATAGTAAAGTAAAGTCGCATCTCCAGCCATTTGTTGTAAACCAGCTAAACCATCAGTATCAGCATTCATTGCTGCTTTTAAGAAACGTAAAGCAGTTGGTGAGTGTTGCATGATGTCTTTACACCATTTAACTGTTTCGTCTTCAACTTGTTCTAATGGAACTACAGTATTCACTAAGCCCATATCCAAAGCTTCCTGTGCATTGTATTGACGGCATAAATACCAGATTTCTCTTGCTTTTTTATGGCCAACTATACGAGCTAGGTAGCCAGAACCGTACCCAGCATCAAATGATCCTACTTTTGGTCCAGTTTGCCCAAAAATAGCATTGTCTGCAGCGATTGTTAAATCACAAACAACATTAAGTACATTTCCTCCACCAATTGCATAGCCTCTAACCATTGCAATTACTGGTTTAGGAATCACACGAATTAAACGTTGTAAATCTAATACATTTAAACGAGGAATATCATCTTCACCTACGTAACCACCGTGTCCACGTTTTTTTTGATCTCCACCTGAACAAAATGCTTTGTCCCCTTCACCAGTTAATACAATTACTGATACATTTTGGTCATCACGCGCACGTGAAAATGCATCAATCATTTCAGCAACTGTTTTAGGAGTAAATGCATTTCTTACTTCTGGACGATTAATCGTTACTTTGGCAATCCCTTCGAAAAATTCATATTTAATTTCATCATATTCTCTAAGTGTTTCCCACTGTCTAGTCATTTTGCTCCTCCTTTAAAAAACCTAATATTATTGTATCAAATTCCGTGCTATCTTCCACATGAATTGTATGTCCGACATTAGAAATTTGAACTTTATGACTATCTTGTAAGTGATTCTCTAATTGTTGTCCTATTTGAACAAACTTTTTATCTTTTTCTCCTACTAAAATTAAAGTAGGAATGCGTATCGATGATAGATGTGGCCATAAATTAGGCATATGACCTGTACCATAATCACGAAGGGCTTTGGCCAATCTATGAGCATCTTGATTCATGCGATTATTGCGAATACTTTGGCGTATCTCAGGAGCTAGATTATACTGCGAACGAAAAAGTGGCAACTTTTCCCAATCATTCACAAAAATATCTAAACCAGCAATTTCAAGTACTTTCGCACGTGCAGCATCTACTTGGGCACGTTCCTCTTTATCCGTCTCATCTTGAATACCTGCTGAAGTACTCTCTAAGAGCAACCCTGATAGCGTTTCATTACCATGTATGGCATAATAAAGCGCTACCCGGCCACCCATAGAGTAACCTAGAAGAAACACATCATATGTTTGATATTGTATTAAAACCTCATCAAGTTGACGTGTAATAAACGGGAAATCCCACACATCATCCATACTTGAGGTATCTAAGCCATGGCCAGGTAAGTCAATTGTTAACACGTTCGTATGTTCTACGAGGGGTTCTATATGTGAATGATAAGTAGTAGCATCACTTATAAAACCATGCAACATCACCAATAGTTGCTTACTTTGGTTCTTAGATTCATAAAAATTATAATGTAACATTAACAATCTCACTCAATTTCTGATATAAATATTGATGTTGATGTAAATTTTCGTCTCTATTGGTCATAACTTCATACATGTGAGAACCCATTTTGGATAATTCAGCATATTTAAAGTCAGTCAAATTATCAAAACGCTTAAATGTAAAATCATATAACAGTGCAGTATATTCAAAGTTTAAGCCTGTTGGTGTTCCAAATAATCGCTCAAAATATTTTGTAGCTGATCGTTTTTGAGGTAAATATGAAAAGATACCTCCCCCATCGTTGTTAACTAATACAATGTTAATATGAAGTTCATTTAATTTGGCCATTAATAAACCGTTCATGTCATGATAAAAAGATAAATCACCAATAAGCAACGTCACATTCTTATGTGCCGCCATACCTAGCGCAGTTGAAACTACTCCGTCAATTCCATTGGCACCCCGATTAGCGTATACAGATGCCTCACTATCAAACAGTAAATTATCGACATCTCTAATTGGCATACTATTTCCGACAAATAATGTATCTTCTTTTGTAAGTTTTTGAATTAAACTCCCCACATATGCCGCTTCATCTGTCGCATGCTTTAAGTAATCACTTATCTCAATGCGTGCTTGTTGTTCAAGTGATTGCCATTGTTGTAACCATTTTTTTCGTTCAACAAGCGGTTCTTCCATTAATGAACGGAAAAAATCATTTGCTGAAATCTCATAAGATATATGAGGAGGTGTTGGAAATACATCAATTTGATCATTATTCTGCACAATAATTTGATACGCATCGGTTTTCTTCAACCATTGATTTAATTTTTTAGAAATAACTGGCTTACCTACACGTATGACATAATCTACTTCTAAATTTAAACCAGCTCGATACAATAAATCATAAGTGGTTATAACATTAGGATGTTTCTCCTTACGAAGCTGACTAAGGGGATCTGCTAAGATTGGCAGATCATATATAGTTGAATACGTTAATATTTGATCGACGGCTTGGTGTTGCATATCTCCGACAATGATGAGACCATTTTTTTCTTGTAATATGTCTTTTATATCATCTATCGAAATCGATTTCTGATAATGAGGTAACGTTTTAGTTACAGATGTTAATAAATCGACACGATTTAAATCTGGTGTTAGTGGTTCTCTAAATGGTAAATTAAAATGAATCGGTCCTCGGTGTGGTCCATATAAATATTGACTTGCAATTTGCATTTGATAATTAATTGTATCAATTGTATGTTCACTTCCATCAGCAATCGGCAAATCAAATTGAAAGTTCACATAATTACTAAACATATTTACCTGATTAATTGCTTGAGGTGCACCCACACTGCGCAGTTCATGCGGTCTGTCGCTCGTTAAAACAACGAGTGGCAAACGACTAATTTGACTTTCAGCTATAGCGGGCGTGTAGTTCGCAGCAGCTGTTCCAGATGTACAAAGAATTGCTACAGGTTTTTCGCTACCTTTAATAAGACCTAAAGCAAAAAATGCAGCACTTCGCTCATCAGGGTGAATCCACGTTTTAATACTTGGATGTGCTTCGAAAGCAAGTGCTAATGGTGTTGAACGTGAACCTGGACTAATTACTACTTCTCTTACACCATAAGCATAAAGCTCTGAAGCAAATGAAAATACTTGTTCAGTTAAAGCTTCACTATGATTCATCATTATTATCTACTCCTAAGGCGTTCATCATTGGTGAGAATTTAACTGCAGTTTCAGCAACTTCACTATCAGGATTCGAATTTTTAACAATGCCACATCCAGCGTATAAAGTTGCTTGTTGCTCTTTAATTAGCATAGAACGTATAGCAACAATGAATTCACAATCATCATAAACATCAATATAGCCCACCGGTGCGCCATATAAACCTCGAGTACCAAACTCTTTATTCTCAATAAAATCAAGTGCTTCTTCTTTAGGATAGCCACCTAGCGCAGGTGTAGGATGTAAACGATCGATTAAACCAATGTATGATTCGTCATTTAAATTAGCTTTGATTTCCGTATATAAATGATACATATGATCATTTTTTAAAATATTAGGTGTTTCATTGTACTCTACATCCTGTACAAAAGGCTCAATATCATTTAAGATACTCTCTACAACAAAACGATGTTCTCCTAAATTTTTCTTATCTTTAAGAAATGCTTCTATATTCTTATTATCTATTTGCTCATTATGTGTACGTTTAATGGTACCTGCTACTGCTTTTGTAGATAAAACACCATCTTCAACTTTGATTAATTGCTCAGGCGTTTGAGAAAAGAATATTGACTGATTAGCTTCTAATAAAAATATATAACTATTTTTTTCATTTTCAAGAGCCCGATTTAAAACATATGGAATATTGATTTTTTTATCAAATTTAACTAAACGACGACGCGCGAGAACGATTTTTTTATTGTCGTCAATCGTATCAATCGCTTCTTTTACAAGCTCACGCCAATCATCCTTATAAATATCTTCCATACGCGTCACATCTCCAAGTGTTTCCTCTGGATTATCCATGGTTGTTTGTTCAAAATGTGCCACTAAAGTTTTAAAAGCTTGTAAATCGAAATCTTGTCGCTCTGTTGTATAAGTTAGATAAGTACGCGTACCTTCATTAGAAATTAATACTTTAGGTAAAACAAAATGGTTTAAACCATATTCTCTCCATTCATCATCTGATTTGTGACTCGAAAATTGAAAACCGCCACACAATCTAAGATGATGATATCTATTATGTGGATGAATGAGTTCAATATTATTTTTTAATTTTTCCCAGTCCTTAAAAATGGATTGCTTATTCTCAAAGTCGTTTTTAAACCTATGAATAGCATGATATCCAAAATACGAAGAATAATTATCATTTAAGCGCATGTAAAAACGGTCCCCAGCATCTTTTTCAGTTAAATGAAACAACACACTAGGTTTCATAGTTTTATTTAATTCAACTTCAACTGAAACCCAATCTTTTGTACTTTCATATAACTTATCGAGGATTGCCTGTTCGTCTATATTCACATCCATTTTTTTCACTTCTTTCTCCTCCGAATTTTACTCATTATTACATTGTATCATTTTTAATCTTTTATGTAGTTATTAATGCTTAAACAAAACATGCAATTTTTCACGTTGATTGACCTTTACTGGTGTTTCATTTAAAATGTTGATGATAAAACTATATAAATAAGAGGTTGTGCATATCATGTCAGATCAATATCAACAATATTCCACTGTTAAGAAGTACTGGCAATTGATGAGACCTCATACTTTAACAGCCGCTGTTGTCCCTGTACTCGTTGGTACTGCAGCAGCTAAAATATATTTACTCGGTAGCGAAGACCATCTAAAATTTAGTCTTTTCTTAGCTATGTTAGTTGCATGTTTGTTAATTCAAGCTGCAACAAACATGTTTAATGAATACTATGACTTTAAAAAAGGTCTTGATGATCATACCTCTGTGGGTATTGGTGGCGCTATTGTACGTAATGGTATGAGTCCAAAACAAGTAATGAATTTAGCAATTGCTTTTTACATCATTGCAGCACTTTTAGGTATCTTTTTAGCAATACAAAGCTCATTCTGGATTATTCCAGTAGGTATTGTTTGTATGGCAATTGGCTATCTATATACCGGTGGCCCTATTCCAATTTCATGGACACCTTTTGGTGAACTATTTTCAGGATTATTTATGGGTATGATTATCATACTACTTTCATTTTTCATACAAACCGGTAATGTTCAAGGATATGCCGTTTGGTTAAGTATTCCAATAGTCATCACAATTGGTTTAATCAATATGGGCAACAATATTCGTGACCGTATTAAAGACAAGGCTAGCGGTAGAAAAACTTTGCCTATACTTTTAGGTAAACGTGCTTCAGTTATTTTTATGGCAATAATGTATGCCGTCGCATATATCATTGTCATCATTACAGCCTTTTTTAAACCTGCGGGATCATTATTTTACTTGTTAGTCTTATTATCATTCCCAATGCCTATTAAAGCGGTGAGACGTTTTAATAAAAATGATACGCCTGAAACAATGATGCCTGCGATGGCTGCGACAGGTAAAACGAATACATTCTTTGGTTTATTGTATGCATTAGGAATCTATATTAGTGCACTTTTAGGTGCAATCTAAACTTTCACACGAATGAGTCTGGGACATTAATCAATGCCCCAGGCTTTTTTATTGCAAACACAGACAACAATTTAATTTAAAAACCCACTTAATATCGAGTTATTTCAACATTTGTCTAAACCCAGAATTTCAAACAGAAATTCTACAGACAAGGCAAGTTGGGGTTCGGGGCCCCAACATAGAGAATTTCAAACAGAAATTCTACAGACAAAGCAAGTTGGGGTTCGGAGTAGGTTTAGACAACACGCTTATAACTTATAACCCACTGAAACCATTTATAAAAATTCAATCTGTAAACAAAATTAATGGGTACTCATTTATATACACCACACACCTTTCATTATGATGTGATGTTACTTATTATTCAATGTCATATGAAAATATTGATGGCCATATAAATGAATTGTCGCGTCCTCTTTAAACCCTAATTTGTGATATAGATGGCGTGCTTTATTATTATCATAATCACAATTCAATCCCCATTTTTCATGTGCATGAGTGGAAATGACATACTTTAAAAGTTGTGTTGCAATACCTTGTCCTCGATATTTTGGAGACGTTACTACTGTTTCTATATATATTTCATCATCGTATGATTCTTTTTCAGGTAATGGTGTACCTAACTGAAGAATATCTTCTTCAAGTGGTAACTTAAGCCATTGTTGTTCATAATCCATTTCCTCTTTCCCAGGATAAGCAATTACACATCCAGCAACAACCCCGTCTTTCTCATATACCCAAATATGCTCATAAAACGACCGGTATCTTACATTCACAATACTTAATTCTATCGCTTCAATAATACGATCTTTAGTTATTTCCTTGGTAATATCTAATTCCATATCTCTCCAAATAAGATAACATAACTCTGCAATCTGTCGATTATCACTCGTTTTCGCTTTTCTAATCACATTTGACTCCCCTTTTAGATATTGATAGCTAAAGTTTATACTCAATTTCTAAATAAAAATAAATACGACATGATGTTGACATCTTAAAATTAAACAATCACTATAAATTTAAACCTTCACTTTATATCATAACATCTTCTTTAATACTTTTACTTTGATAAACTAAATAATTATCTGTAAAAATAAAGATAAGACTAAAAACTAAATTAACCATACGGAGGCAGACATAATGAAAGTTAACAAAACAATTTATATTATAGTAGCATTGATTTTAGGTGGTCTGGGCGTGCATAAATTTTATGCCGACCAAGTTGGACAAGGTATTCTACATCTCGTCTTTTTCTGGACTGGCATTCCAAGTGTTGTCGCAATCATTCACGCTATCATTGTTATTTTTACTAAAAAAGCAGATGAATACGGCTACATAACTTTTGATAAAAAATAAGATCTAAAAATATTTCTTCATATTTTCCAAAAAAACAAATTTTACTTTTAGCTCCTACAAAAACTGGGTATAAGATATCAAACAAAATATAAGGGGAGTTAACATGCAGAATATTGTTAAAAGAGTGATTAGAATTTTAGTTTCCGGTTATATTGTCAAAATGATACGAAACCTTATTTCCAAAAATTCTAACGATAGAAATAAAAACAATCACAAATAGAAATATTAAAAACGGAATTGATTAGCAATTCCGTTTTTTTATATTGTCCGTTGCCAAAAATATTCTTTTTTTCTTGTGATACACATGCGAATTGCTCAACTTATCGAACTACATCTTTGGTACGTTTTCTTATTTCCATCATTCTTAATTTACTAAAATATTAGTTGTTGATTTATCTAATAAAACTAGGTTATGTAAATAAATTTTATTAGATAAATCTTCTAGTTCTAAAAGTATTAATTGATATATTTCTTGGATAAATCGATATTTATTTTATAAATCTTTTAACTTAAATAAGAGTTAGGATAAGGAGAAAGAGAATGAATTTTTTTATTAGGAAAGAAAAAAAGGAAGATTATAAGATTACAGAAGAAGTTGTAAAAGAAGCGTTTGCTAATGAAGAATATAGTGATCAGAGTGAACATAGATTAGTTGCGAGTTTGAGAAATTCTGATGAGTTTATTCCAGATTTATCTTTAGTAGCATTACATAGAGATAAAATTATAGGTCATATATTGTTATCTAAAATTTTTATTGTTAAAGGTGAGAAATCTATAGAATCATTAGCTTTAGCGCCTGTTTCTGTCTTACCTAATTATCAAAATAGAGGCGTAGGTCAAAGTTTGATACAAAAATCTTTAGAAGTAGCAGAAAAGCTTAATTTTGATTCGGTTATAGTGATGGGACACTCAGAGTATTATCCAAAATTTGGGTTTAAAAAAGCTTCTAACTGGGGTATTAAAGCCCCTTTTGAAGTACCAGACGAATTTTTAATGGCTATTGAATTAAAGAAAAATGCTTTGGATAAAACTTCTGGGATAATTCAATATTCAGATGCTTTTTTTGAATGAAAAATTTATTTATCTTAGTTTTTAAATCTACTGAATAGATAAAGACTAGGCATTTATGCCGAGAAAATTTATTGATGTTGAGAAGAATTCTTAACTAAACTTGAAGACGAATGTCGCATAGCGTGAGCTATTAAGCCGACGATTCAACAAGTTTTTAGTTTGTTAAGAGTTTTCGAAGGCTCAACGTCAATAAAGCAGTTATGTTGACATTGCCTAAAAAAGGAGTTCTTATTTTGGATAAAAACACAGTATTAGATAAAGGTTATTTTATAGCAACTATCTTAAATTCCATTTTTTTACTTGGGTTAATTTTTGTATATCAATCTGATAATCCATATATTAATTCCATATACTATTGTGATGGTTGTTAATGCTATTTATTTAGTTGTAAAAGTAGGAAAAATAAATAAAAGTAAGCCCAAAATTTAAGAGGGTTTTGAAACGATTGAAAACGAGTTTCTTCTTGACTTGATCCTATATAGGAATAACGTTCTTTTTTAAAATAAGGATAGATACTTATATATTAGCTTGAATGATTTAAAAAATTTGAAGATATCTATATTTTACAAAAATCAAGTTTGTTATTGTTACTTTTGATGTTTATTTTTTGGTTAAGTTTAAGACAATAGAATATAAACCATAGATATGCATAGAAAGAGTCCGGAAGATAAAGTTCTAGGATAAGTAAATAAAGACAATTTCTATTGAAATAATATAGAAATTGTCTTTTTTATTATTGTATAAAGAAAAAGAACGTTGATACATCAACGTTCTAGCGTAATTTAGTTAATCAGAATTAAACTGATTTTTACTAATGAACGGAAACGGAGGGATTCGAACCCTCGCGCCGCTCTCGCGACCTACACCCTTAGCAGGGGCGCCTCTTCAGCCAACTTGAGTACGTTTCCATATGGCTCCGCAGGTAGGATTCGAACCTACGACCGATCGGTTAA
>NZ_KV811766.1:10553-39926 GCF_001813195.1 Staphylococcus sp. HMSC065D05 | reverse complement strand
ACAGCCGATAGCTCTACCACTGAGCTACTGCGGATAAATAATAAGTAAACTATCTCTATCAAGCACAAGTATTATTATATCAATCTTGTTGAATTTTTCAAGAGTTATATTAAAAAAATATACGGAACATTTACACTTATTTAATATTAACGTCCCGCATATTTTAAATTGAAACACTGTCATCAATTTTTTAAAATAAATAGTTTGGGAAAAAAGCTAATTTTCTTCAAAAAGAGAGTAGCGTGAAAGCGCCTCGAAAATATTTAAAGAGGACTGATTATAGTCAATGGGTTGTTCAGGGTTGTTAGATTTCATTCGTGATTGCTTATCTACCATGTAATAATAGATGATTGCATTGGTGTATTGATGCCACAAACTATGAAATGATACATTGAGTGTTAAAGAATCACCATTCGCAAAAATTATTTTACTCTTACGATTTTTAAGTTCTTTAACATTTTCAATATAATGCATATTAATCCATATATTTTCTTCTTGACGGTCCGAGTGAGTTGGAAAAAAGTAAGTAGGAAAAAGAGGTGTAAGTAAAATAGGTGGTTTACTAGAAATTCCAGTAATACGATTCGTTTCTGCTTTTTTACTAATATAATTATTGCCATAAAACTTACATGATCTTTCGATAATTCTCTGTACTTTAAATGGACTTTCTTTGCGGGTTTGATCAAATCTGATAATCTCAGTACCATTTGTCTGCTGATATTCATCATATTTAGGTCGTATTACCATATCACCTTTTCGTATAACATAAATCGTTTCGGGTAAATGTGTCATTAAAAAACCTCACTTTATTCAATTACTTAGATGATTATTAAAAATAAAAAATAATAACCTAATAATATTTTATCCAAGCTCAAAATAAAGTCAAGTTCTACTTTTGTTTTCTTTTTACACATATTTCTTTTAAAATGTCAGAATATTCATTGATTTCAAAATTTAAAATCAGTATAATACTTATATATTAAATAATTGAAAGGTCGTGGTCTTTATGAATCACAATACTGAGGTCAAGTACACTACATTAGAAGATTTTGTAATGACAGTGAACGATTTAGGCGTTGAACTCGTCATTGAAGAAGCACTCAGAAATGCAAGAAAAGCTAAACTTAAACTCTTAATTGACGAAGCGCTCATCAATAAAAACGAGAACGATTTTATTCAATATACTAACGAATTTAAACAATTGGAGGCATTTTTAAGTGAATAAATTAGACTCGAGTCACTCATCATAAAAGGTCTATTCCCTACTTTAAAACAAGTTGAGAATAGACCTTTTTATCATACTTAGGACATCAATCTTATAATTTCATACTTATCTATATCCCCAAAGTAGTGATAGAAATCATAATTTTGAAGTGCCTCTTCTATATGTTCAAAATCATGTAAGCAACCTACTAACGCATGTTCAAGTTCAGTTACATCACCTTCGCCGAAGAAATCTCCAAATAGTTTTGCCCGTTCAATTCTTCCTTTTTTTACATCTAATTTTATTTGAATAAAACCTTTCTCAAATTTCTCTTCACGCTCAATATTATATTTTGGATTGCTGCCATAATTCCATTCCCACGTACGATACTTTTCATTACTTAATTGCTTAATATTCTTCCAATCTTCTTCTGTTAGTACATATTCTTCAACTTCATTTTCACCAAAAATAGTTTTAAGAATAATTTGTTTGAATTCTTCTATATCTATTGGCTGTTCTAGAAATTCTTCAATATTGGCAACTCTTTTTCTAACAGATTTAACGCCTTTAGATTTAATTTTAGCTGGATTCACTTTTAATGCATTTTGAACTTCATTTAAATCACAATTTAGCATTAATGTACCGTGACTAAACATTCTATTTTTTACTTTAACCATAGCATTTCCAGATATTTTAGCTTGCCCTACTTGTATATCATTCCGTCCAGTCATTTCAGCATTAACTCCCATTGATTGTAAGGCCTGTACAATGGGCATCGTAAACTTTTTAAAATTATGAAAGCTATGACCATCATCATCTGTGATAAAGCTAAAATTTAAATTTCCAGTATCATGATAGACAGCCCCACCTCCAGAAATACGTCTTACTACATCAATTTGATGTTTATCAATATACGATTGGTTAACTTCTTCAATTGTATTCTGATTCTTTCCAACAATAATTGAAGGTCTGTTAATATAAAATAAAAAATAACTTTCTTCAGAAGGTAAATTTTTAAGAACATACTCTTCCATTGCTAAATTGATGGAAGGATCATTAATATTATTGTTGCTAATAAATTTCATAACATTCTCTCCTTAAATAAGTCTCTCTATATGCCCTTACCCTAGTTATGAATGATTTATAAGAAAAATTCCACTCTTTTACTCATTTATGAATGATATTTTATAATTTTCTTTTAGTTCACTTCTTTTTCATAGAAATTAGTTTATTTGTCAAGTAAATTTTAGTACAATATAATCTAGCTATGATTTAAGGGAGGACTCGTAATGACTGTTGCAGAAGTAGGTAATATAGTAGAATTTTATGACGGTTTAAGAGGCCGTGTCGAGAAGATTAATGATAACTCTGTTATTGTAGATTTAACTATTATGGATAATTTTAATGAATTAGATTTACCGGAAAAGACAGTTATCAATCATAAGCGATACAAAATCGTTGATCAAGAAGGTTAATTAAAATGAAAAATGTTTCTAAAGCTTTGATTTGGTTTGTTATAAGCTTCATCATCTTTCACGCCATATTATTTGTGATGTGGGGAGAACATCAGGAATACTGGTATTTATATACTGGCATTATGTTAATAGCTGGAATAAGTTATGTTTTTTACCAAAGAGACATTGCATCTAAACGATTATTAACTTCCATAGGCATGGGTATAATAACGAGTGTCGCACTCATTATTATACAATTGATTTTTTCACTTATTTCATCAGAATTATCATACGCATCTTTAATCAAAGAATTATCACGAACGGGTGTCTACTTTAAATGGCAAATGCTCGTTACTTTATTATTTGTGATACCTTGTCATGAACTATATATGAGAACTGTTTTACAAAAGGAATTAATAAAATATAACTTACCGAAATGGGCTAGCATTTTAATTGTTGCAATATGTTCAAGTTCATTATTTATATACTTAGATAATTGGTGGATTGTATTCTTTATTTTTGTAGCTCAGTTCATTCTATCTCTTAGCTATGAATATACGAGACGTATTGCTACGACTACAATTGGTCAAATTGTGGCTATCATTTTATTATTGATATTCCACGGATAAAAAAAGCATTTCTTAGACTCATGAATTTGAGCTAAGAAATGCTTTTTTAAATTAATTAAAGAAAAAGTGACACATACACCGTTATAAATAGTACGAGGAAGATTAATAAACTTTAAAATTATGATTTAATTTCACAGAATACGTGTCACATTTTAAATTTTTTCTAATCAATCCACCCATCGTTTCCGAATATGTGTCGTGAACGATAGCTTCTTGTAAATACATTTTGTAGTTTCTATAACAATAATCAGTCATTGTTATTCTATACGAATCTTCTTCATTTAGACCATTTAATTTCACTCTATTAAACGGTGATTGTGACATGTCTATACAATAATCAAACCCTTGCCAAACTGTAAATAACGTTTCATCTATCATTGTCATACTTAATTGTCGCTTATTAAAATCAATATGCGCATAACTGTATTCAAGTATATCTTTGATATTTTTACCTTTGACAGTGATATCTATAGGTTTATCTGGATGAGGATATGCATCGTATATATCTCTATTTCTTATAGTTCCTTTTAACCCTTCTTCACCATTCTTAGGTATATGCACACAAGAAATATCGTAATTATAGGCTAATCGAATTGCATCATGTAATAACTGAGTAAAAGGATGAGGCTTACAAATAATATCTTCAATACATTGAACTGTTAAGCCATTGTTTTTGTTTGAAACAACTGAATTTGCCCAGTGTTTAACTGCCTTACGGTCATAATATGTTTCTTTCAATAATTGTTCATCTTCATGGTAATCATTTAAGTCTATAACTTTTGAATCGATGTGCTCAATTTCATAAGAAGTTGTCCGTTTCTTAAATTTAATTGAAAGATGTACTAATTCCTCAGCATTTTGACCTGCTTGAACATATATAGTTTCATGATCTTTTCCAACAACTGTTTGATGTTGATGAGCGGTAATAATTACATCAATAACACCAAGTTCTTCCATAATTTTTTCAGCTTCATTTGCATTTTTTTCATTTCTTTTATTGGTACTACTTATTTTATTTAACCCACCATGATAAATAACAATAAGGAAGTCTGGCTCTTCAACTTCATGTATGTATCTAATCCAACGTTTAGCTGAAACCAAAGTCTTCTCAATACAGACATCTTCTTCCATTTCTGCGTACTCGTTCTTCATTAATCCATCTGAGGTTAAACCTACGATAGCAATTTTCAAATCTGAATACATTTTGATTGTATAAGGCGTAGAAAAATATGGCTCTCTAGTAACAGTATACTCTATATTTGCTGATAGCCAGGGAAACCTTGAGAGTGCAACTGAACGTGTCAAAAAAGATAATCCAAATTTAAATTCATTAGGGCTAATTCCACTAGCATCATACTGCATTGCATTCATCAACTTAATCATAGGATGACGTTTATATGGTGCTACAACGGCGTAATAGAATGCTGCAAGTGATCCCGCCAAACTTCCCCCACTATCTAGTAATATGACATTTTCATTATTTTTTCGAGCTTCATTAACATAAGTACCAGCTCGATAAATATTTGAGCCATAATCACCATTTAAGAAGTGACTATGCATATCAGAAGTTGCAATCACATCAACTATTTTATTTTCATTTTTTTCCATAGAGCCACTCCTCTCCTTAAATTTAGTGTAACATGTACCATTCATTAAATGTTATAAAACTATTATCGCATTGATATCATTCCAAATAAAAAAACTATTAGCAAAGGTGTATGTATGCCTTTGCTAATAGTGTAATGATTATCCAATTTGTATACGTTCTTTAGGATAGCTATATTTTTCGGGTTCTTTACGTCCAGCTAACATAATGATGAATGAAATGAGGCCTACACGACCTATAAACATTAATATCATTAATACAACCTTGGTAATATCGTTGATATCGCTTGTCACACCTAAGCTTAAACCACATGTACCAAACGCAGACATTACTTCAAAGAAAATTTGTAGAAAGGACAACTTGCCTTGTTCAGTGGCAGATATAATAATCATGCTAATAAATGTAATTAATGACGCCATAGTAAATACGGCAAATGATCTTTGTACATCCATAATATGTACTTCTCTGTTGAAAATTTTAATACCTGTTTTGTCACCAGTATTATTAAAGTTAATAACAAACAAAATTAAAATAGCAAATGTTGTTGTTCTAATTCCGCCTCCTACAGAACTAGGAGATGACCCTATAAACATCAATAATCCCATTACAATATTTGTTGCGTCGCTAAAATGTGACACATCTATCGTTTGCAAACCTGCACTTCTGGTCGTTGATGATTGGAACAATGCATAAAATAGTGATTGATGCCAACTCAATCCTTTAAATGCATTGCTATGTTCTAATATTAATACAACAATAACGCCGAATAAAAATAAGAATAAGTACGTTGTTGTCGTTATTTTTGTGAATAATGAGAATCTAAAATTAGTTACTCGATTCTTAATATATGCTTTTAACTCCAACAAAACTGGAAAGCCTATAGATCCTAACACAATTAAGAACATTACTATTGTTTGTACAAAATAGTCTTTTGCATAGGGAACTAAAGATTCACCAGTAATATCAAGGCCACCGTTAGTCGTAGCAGATACTGAAACAAAGACGCCTTGCATTAATGCGTTTTTTAAATCAGGATTATCCCGATAAAAGTAGAACGCGAGTAAGAGTGCACCTATAAACTCAATAATAAAAATTGTTCTTACAATTTCTAAAATTAGTTTAACCGTTCCACTCATAGTATCTCTATTATTATCTAACATAATGAGTTGTCGCTCTCTAATTCCAATATGTTTGCCTAAAACAACCCAAAGCATGGTTCCAATAGCCATAACACCTATACCACCGATGTTCAAAATAATAAGTATGATAATTTGACCAAAGGTTGAATATGTGTCGACTATAGTAATTGGTGATAATCCTGTAACACTAATACCTGATACAGCTACAAAAAGTGTATCAATTGGATTAACCTCAACCCCTTGCTTATGAACATATGGCAAATTTAATAATAAAAATGCAACGACTATGGCAAATAGATAATAGAGTATAATCCCTTGTTGAGGGCTAGATTTTTTAAGCAGCTGACTTAAAACTGACATGATTTTCACCTCAACATTTATTTCAATTTGATTTTAATATTTTTCTCCGCACCATTTCGATAAATTTTAGCAGTGATTGTTTTCTGATTATCATAATGACTATATATGACTTGTCTATATCGTAAGTTATCTTCAATCTTCTTACCATCTAATTCTACTATTACATCACCTTTTTTTAAACCTGACTTGTCTCCTAAACCATTTTCTTTCACTTCACCGATTAATACACCATGATTCACTTTAGTTGGTAAGTTGATTGCATTACGTTCAGAATCGTCAAGATCACCAATATTTTTGATTTTGATTTCAGTATTTGGATAGTTCACTTTACCTTTATGCTCTAATTCTTTCGCAATCTTACGTACATCATTAATAGGTATCGCAAAAGCCATCCCTTCTACATTATGCATATCAATTTTTAAAGAAACTATACCTATGAGTCTACCATCTCTATCGACCACAGCACCACCTGAATTTCCCGGGTTCACAGGCGCATCAATTTGAAAAGCTTTCATCAAAGCATCATAGTTATCATTTTTATCAATGTCGACAGGTACATGACGATTGAGTCCAGACACAATACCTTGAGAAACACTTCCTTTAAAGTCTGTGCCTAGAGGATTTCCTATAACTAAAATAGGTTCAGCCAATTTAATATTATTAGAATCCCCCATAGTCATTGGTTTAATATTTTCGTCAGCAACTTTAGCTTTTACAACTGCTAAATCAGACCATTTATCTTTACCAATCACCTTACCTGTCACAGATTTATCATTACCATATGTTACTTTTTGTTTTTCTTGATCACCAACGACGTGTGCATTAGTAAAAATATAAATAGAGTCGCCCACTTTTTTGTAGACGACACCTGAACCTATCTCATTATCAGATTCATTTTTGTTATCAGACACAGTCGTGTCATTAGACAAATCATTCTCTACTGTTACAACTGACTTAACAGAGTTTTTAGCAATTTTCATCGCTGTTGTTTCATCTTTAGTTGTACCGTTAAATGCACTATCATTTGTATGATCATTTTTATTAACTGTAGTGAATATGGCATTTAATATTAAAAGTAATACTATAATACCTATAATAATTAACATTTTAGGCCAGTGTTCTTTAAAGAAAGCTATTACCAATTGTTTAAATTCATTAATTTTTTTAATATTTTCGGCTCTGCTACCTTGTTCGCCTTCTTTTTTAAGAAATTGCGCTTGGTGAGTATTATCGTTGTCTTTATCTTCTGGTTGTGAATAGCTATGTTTTGAAGAATATGGTTGTGTACCTCTTGAATCTTGCTCTGTATGATTAGAATTTACACCTAACATGGAGTCCTTTGAAGTCAATTTAGTATGTTGTTTACTTTCGTTTCCAGAAGTATTATCATGCTCTTTTATTGACTTATTTTCTGAGGATTCAATTACTTTATTATGATATTGATTTTCCTTTGATTGATTATCATTCAACTGTTTTGGCTTACTTTGATTCGGTAACGTGGAGGTGTCACTTAAAACTCGAACATCATGTAAACTTTCTTCTCCAATTTTATTATCGTCGTCTTTTGATTTACTCATTTGATTATTTTGTTTATAACTTTTATCATCACGTTGTTGATGTATTTCCTCTTGAGTCAGTTTTTCTATTCTTGCTTTTCTCAAATTATCTTTAACACGTTCCTCATTAACTTTAGTTTGATGCTGTTCTCTTTTAGCTTGATTCTCCTTCTCTATTTTCTCGCGTCTAATGCGCTCTTCTCGCTCTTCGTTATGAAAGTACTCACGTCTTTTACGGCGATATTGACTGCGTGGTATGACTTGTTTTTTATCGTTATCCACTAGAAGACCACTCCTATAGTTTCTTTAACTCATTCTTTATCTGTTAAATTTAAGTTATTTTAATACTATATATCATCATTTTAAATTCGTTTATAAACTAAAGTTTAATATTTTAACTATAAAACTGCAATGTTCTAATAAAAATTAAAATAAAAAGAACCTCCACTTAATTTATTATTAAGCAAAGGTTCTAGCGTATCAATCAAATTATTTTTGGTTATCTTTTTTCTTGTTGCCAATTGCTGAAGTTAACCATCCTATTAATACTAAGCCAACTAATACTACCCAGAAGATTGTTTGCCATAAAGCACTATGTGGAAATGCTTCTGGTAAAACGCCAATATCAGGATGTGCAAGTACCATTACAACAAGTTTAATACCTACCCAACCTACAATTGCAAACGCAGCACCTTCTAGTCCTGGATATTTATTCAACAATTCTACAAACCAAGTTGCTGCAAATCTCATCAAGATGACACCTATCATTCCACCGAGGAACATAACAATAAATTGACCTAAGTCCATACCACCAAAATGTATGCCAACTTTTGGTAATGTAACGGCTATGGCTAATGCGGCAAGCATTGAATCAATTGCAAACGCGATATCGGCGAATTCAACTTTAAATACTGTTCCCCAAAAAGATTTAGGGCTCACTTCTTTTTCGTTGCCTGTTTCATCGAAGTGATGTTCGTCTCCTGTTTCTTTATGATGTTTTTCATTTGACTGATGGAAAAATTGCCATAAATTTTTAATAGACATATAGATTAAGTAAACAGCACCAGCTGCTTGAATCCACCAGAAGTTTGCAATAATACTTATTAAGAATAAGGCAATAAATCTAAAAATAAATGCACCTAATAGGCCATAAAAAAGTGCTTTTTTTCGTTGTTTAGGTGGTAGGTGTTTAACCATTACCGCCATTACAATTGCATTATCAGCTGCTAATAATCCTTCTAAAAATACAAGTACTAAAAGTACCCATAAATAAGGTAAAATCAAACTCGGATCCATTGTGGACAACTCCTTTTAGTTTAAATACAAATAAAGAGACCTATGCTAATTAAATAGCAAAGGTCTCACTTAGCAATAGTTTTGCCCACTTTACCGGAAGACTTATCTTCGTAATGACGATAAAGTGTTAAATAGTTATTAGCAGTTTAAATGCATTGAATAACTATTCTCAAGTTACTCCCCTCTGACAGTTTTGTCATAGGTATTTATTTGTTATTTTCAGTATACATACTATGACACTGCATAGCAATATAAACATTTTTCATATACTACGGTGTGCCCGAAAAGTGATAAGTTTAAACATTTAATTATAATAAGCTATACAGTTTAATATCAGAGAATTTTTCTTCAAACCAACGCGTTGCAAATTCATTTTCAAATAGGAATACATAATTGTCGTATCTATCTTTTACTAAAATTGATCTAGAGGTATTCATATTATCTTTAATATCTTCTTCATTTTCAATCCAACGCGCAATTTTACGTCCGACTGGTTCCATAACCACATCTACATTATATTCATTATTCATACGGTGTTCAAAAACCTCAAATTGTAATTGACCCACAGCACCTAAGATAATTTGATTAGTGTGCAACGTTTTATAATATTGAATTGCACCTTCTTGAACAAGCTGTTCAATTCCTTTATGAAAATGCTTTTGTTTCATTACATTTTTGGCAGAAACCTTCATAAATATTTCTGGAGTAAATTGTGGTAACTCTTGGAAGCTATATTTCTGCTTACCGCCAACTAAGGTATCACCTATTTGATAGTTACCTGTATCATACAAACCAATAATATCGCCTGCTACAGCATGATTAACAGTTTCTTTATCATCAGCCATAAATGATGTGGAACGAGTTATTTTTTGTTTTTTATTTGTTCTTTGTAAGGTTACATCCATTCCTCTTTCAAACGCACCACTTACTACGCGCATAAATGCAATTCTGTCACGATGCTTCGGATCCATATTGGCTTGGATTTTAAAGATAAACCCAGAAAAATCTGTGTCGAATGGACTAACATCAACCTCTTCTTTAGTTTGTCTCGCATTAGGCATTGGTGCATGATCAACGTATGCATTTAAGAAATTTTGTACGCCAAAGTTTGCTAATGCCGATCCAAAGAAAACAGGTGTTAATTCACCGTTCAGTAACGCTTCATTATCGAATGCTTCACCCGCTTCATCGACAAGCATCATTTCTTCAATTGCTTGTTCAAATGCACTATCATTTTTTATCGCGTGTTCTTCTTTAAGTTCGTAATCTTCGTTTAAATGTAATAAATTTTCTTCATCTCTAAATGGTTCAATCGTTTTAGAGTGTCTATCAATAATACCAAAGAAATTTTGTCCCATACCAACAGGCCAATTCATTGGATAAGTGTCAATATTAAGTGTTTCTTCAATTTCATCAAGTAATTCAAATGGCTCTTTCCCTACTCTATCCAATTTATTGATGAATGTAAAAATAGGGATACCTCGCATTTTACAAACTTTAAATAATTTTAATGTTTGTGGTTCTATACCTTTAGCACAGTCAATAACCATAACTGCACTATCTACTGCCATTAATGTACGATACGTATCCTCTGAAAAATCTTCATGTCCCGGCGTATCTAAAATATTTATCTTATAATCATCATAATCAAATTGCATTACAGAGCTTGTAACTGAGATACCACGTTCTTGTTCTACCTTCATCCAATCACTTGTTGCAAATTTACCCGTTTTTTTTCCTTTAACTGTCCCAGCTTCACGAATCGCTCCACTGAAATACAACAATTTTTCAGTTAAAGTGGTTTTACCAGCATCAGGGTGTGAAATGATGGCAAATGTCTTTCTTGACTCTATTTCTTCTTTTAAATTCATTTATCATTCTCCTTTGGATTCATTTCTAATCAAATCAGTTATATTACGTGCCAATGTATCTGCTTCAACTTCAGTCAACAAATTGAATAATTGCATCACTAATTCTTCATATAGTTGATCTGTATCTAACTCTTTGGATAATTCAATGGACCAAAAAAGTTCTGGAATAGCTAACATGATTGAATCATTAGACTGATGGTAATATACGTTCATCATCATTCCATGAAACTGAAGTGATTTAATCTTCAACAGGTCCACCATCAAATTTTTGATATGCTGCTTTTAAACCAATTAAGTCATCGCGATGTGGGACTTTAACATGACCAGGCATAATTTGATAAGGCTCTCTACCTTTTGAGGCCAAAACAACTGTATCTCCTGGTTCAGCAATATCAATCGCGTGTCTAATACCTTCTGCACGGTCATCAAACTCTATATAATTCTCATGCGTTGCGCCTTTAGCTAATTCAGCTGTCAACATTTTAGGGTCATCGTTAGCAGGATTATCTGGAGTAAAAATAACATAATCTGCTCGACATGCTACTCTCCCCATCTCAGGTGTTTTCGTTAAATCTCTTTCCCCAGCCATACCTACTAAAAAGATCAGCTTTTGTTTAACAAATGGTTTTACAGCATCAATCAGTTTATTCATACCATCTGCAGTATGTGCATAATCTATAATCAAATCTATAGGAAGTGATGGGTCGAGTACTTCTAAGCGACCCTCTACAGGTTCAAGTTCAGTAACAGCATTAATAATTTCATTTAAATTTGTTCCCTTACTCCAAACCGCAATCATAGCAGCCATAATATTTGAAATGTTAAATCTACCTACATAAGGAGATCTAACTGGAAAACTTCCAAAAGGAGTACAAAATTCAAATTCTACACCTTGCAAAGATTCTTTAATGTTTTTAGCCATAAATTGCGCTTCGTGTGTAATACCATATGTAAATACTTCATAGGGGGTCACACTTGCTAAATAATCGGAGAAGTCATCATCATTATTTAATACAACATATTTTTCTTTAGACAAATCTTCACCAAGCTGGCTAAATAATAACGATTTAGCATGTCCATAAGCTTCCATAGTTCCATGAAAGTCTAAATGATCTTGAGTCAAATTTGAAAAGATAGCAACGTCAAATTCTACGCCTCTAAGTCGACCTAAGGTCAATCCATGACTAGAAACTTCCATCGTCATTGCTTCTGCATTGGCATCAACTGCTTCTTTAATCTTTTTTGTTAATGCTACTGTTTCTGGTGTTGTATTCGCACCTTTTGTTTTTGTTTCATTAACTTGAAATCCATTCGTACCTAGATATGCACTATTTTTATTCAATTTTCTATAAATTAAATGAATCATAGTTGCAATCGATGTTTTCCCGTTCGTCCCCGTAACACCATATGTCGTCAGTTGATGACTTGGAAACTCATATAATTCATGTGCCAATAGACTTGCAACACGTAAAGTGTCTGGAACAACAACTTGCGTCACATTACCTTTAAGTTTGAGTTCTCTATTGACAACAACAATACTACAACCTTGATCTACTACATTTTGACAAAACTTATGACTATCTACCGTATATCCTTTAGATGCTACAAATAGACTTCCCTCTTTAGCTGTACGTGAGTCAGTGGTAATATCGTCCACCTGTATATCTAATGTACCAATTACATTTTTTACTCTAATTTTTTTGAACAACGCACTTGCATTCAAAATGTATCGCTCCTTTTTTTACAATAAGTCTATTATACACGTTTTATTATCGTTGATAAATTTATAATTATAAGTCTTATTAATTTATTTTTAATCATAATTGACGTAATATATCCAAATCACGTTCTATTAGATAGTGATAAAATCATTCATTAAAGACTGTTAAGGTAGTGTTAAAATATACTTAAAATTTTGTTGCGCTCACCTTTAAATAATTCATTCCATATTTAAATAATGCTAAGATATACATGTATTAACATAATATATAGCAAATACTAAGATTTTTTGAAGATAATACTAAAATCATGCAGAATGTGTTCAAATTTAGTTTCGTTATCTTGCAACCATACTTAATCAATAATGAACACTTTATAAAGCAATTTATGACAAAGCATTGTATTGCACGCCGTATTTATAGTATTTAAATACAATAAATGGTACACTTCTTTTCCTTTTACAATGTATGAAAATACGTTACAATTATTATAAATTTTAAAAATTAACGGAGGGTGGCTATAAATGGTTACTCAAAATAAAAAGATATTGATTATTACTGGATCATTTGGTAACGGTCATATGCAAGTCACGCAAAGTATTGTCAACCAATTGAATGAGATGAATCTCAATCATTTATCAGTCATTCAACATGATTTGTTTATGGAAGCTCATCCAATTATGACTTCTATATGTAAGAAATGGTATATCAATAGCTTTAAATATTTTAGAAATACATATAAACGATTTTATTATAGTCGCCCTAATGAGCTCGATAAATGTTTTTATAAATATTATGGATTAAATAAACTCATCAACTTACTTATTAAAGAAAAGCCTGATCTCATATTATTAACATTTCCAACACCTGTGATGTCAGTGTTGACCGAACAATTTAATATAAATATCCCTATTGCGACAGTTATGACAGATTATCGCATGCATAAAAATTGGATTACACCCTATTCACAAAGATATTATGTAGCAACAAAAGATACTAAAGATGATTTCATTGAAGCTGGTGTTCCTGCTTCATATATTAAAGTGACAGGCATTCCTATTGCTGATAAATTTGAAGAATCTATTGATAAAGAAGAATGGTTATCGCAACAACATTTAGATCCTTCCAAACCTACTATATTAATGTCAGCAGGTGCATTTGGCGTTTCAAAAGGCTTTGACTATATGATTAATAATATTTTAGAAAAAAGTCCAAATTCGCAAGTGGTCATGATTTGTGGACGTAGTAAAGAACTTAAACGTTCATTAAAATCTAAGTTCAAAGATAATCCAAGTGTAAAAATATTAGGATATACAAATCACATGAATGAGTGGATGGCATCAAGCCAACTAATGATTACCAAACCTGGTGGTATCACAATTTCCGAAGGACTTAGTCGTTGTATTCCTATGATTTTTTTAAACCCTGCACCTGGTCAAGAACTTGAAAATGCATATTACTTTGAAAGTAAAGGATTTGGAAAAATAGCAGATACTCCAAATGAAGCAATTGATATTGTTTCTGACTTAACAAATAACGAAGAGACTTTAAAGGTTATGTCATCTAAAATGCTAGAATCAAAGGTAGGGTATTCTACTAGAAAGATTTGTAAAGATTTATTAGATTTAATAGGTCACTCATCTCAACCTGATGAAATCTATGGAAAGGTTCCTTTGTATGCAAGATTCTTCGTCAAGTAATTACTCAAGTAACAGAAACTTTGTTATGATGTTGGTAATTCTGTTTCTGATGGAATTTGCAAGAGGTATGTACATATTAAGTTATATAAACTTTTTACCTACAGTGACCTCTATCGCAATAGCAATCACATCATTTGCTTTTTCCATTCACTTTATCGCAGATGCTGCAACAAATTTTGTCATCGGCTTTTTACTTAAAAAGTTTGGTTCAAAATTAGTACTTACATCTGGATTCTTACTTGCTTTTATAAGCTTGTTTTTAGTGATATGGTTCCCGGCATCACCATTCATAATTATTTTCAGTGCTATTATGTTAGGAATTGCTGTGAGTCCGATTTGGGTTATTATGCTATCTAGTGTAGATGAAAGAAACCGCGGCAAACAAATGGGTTATGTATACTTTTCATGGTTGCTAGGTTTATTGGTAGGTATGGTTATCATGAACTTACTTATTAAATTCCATCCTACTCGTTTTGCATTTTTGATGGCCTTGGTTGTGCTTATTGCCTGGATTCTATACTATTTTGTTAATATCAACTTAACAAATTACAATACTAAACCTGTGAAAGCACAATTAAAACAAATTGTAGATGTTACACAACGTCATCTTATCCTATTTCCAGGTATCTTGTTACAAGGAGCAGCTATAGCAGCACTTGTACCTATTCTCCCAAAATATGCAACACAAGTTGTGAAAGTATCAACCGTTGAATATACAATAGCAATCATTATTGGTGGCATAGGGTGTGCTTTCTCTATGTTATTTTTATCAAAAATCATCGATAATAATAGCAAAGGTTTTATGTATGGAGTTATTTTTAGTGGCTTTATACTATATACAATTCTTATATTCGGGCTATCTACAATTACAAATATATATATAGTTTGGACCATAGGGCTGTTTATTGGGCTTATGTATGGTATCCTCTTACCGGCTTGGAATACCTTTATGGCTGGTCATATTAATCCTAACGAACAGGAAGAAACGTGGGGCGTGTTTAACAGTGTTCAAGGCTTCGGTTCAATGATAGGTCCACTAGTCGGAGGTCTAATTACTCAATTTACTAATAATTTAAATAATACTTTTTACTTTTCAGCGATGATTTTTCTTGCACTTGCAGTATTTTACGGATATTACTTTATTAAAACAAACAGAAGGGTTAAACCTTAAAATCTATAAATCATTTATATAAAGATGAGTTGTATATATTAATGAAACGTCATTGATATGCATTTGAAATATGAATATTCAATATAAAGCGTACATTAATCTTTTTGAATGATTAACTATACAATATAATTATGTTTCATATAAAAACGCCAAATCCTACTGAAACACAATAGGATTTGGCGTTTTTAGTTGATTTAAGCGCTCTTCTTGTATTTAACAATATGATTCTGTAAATTCAATTTCACTTTACAATTTTGGATTTCTTATCCCAATGTAAAAGTTTCAATAATAGTCCATTTGTCTTCTTCTTCACTATATTGAAGTAACGATAGTTCTTCGATTATTTCTCTATGGTCTACCCCTGCTAATTTTACTTGACCATATATATCTTCAAACTCTTGACTTGTTAGACCTTGGGCAATTGTAAAATGAGGTACAAAAGGATGTTCAGCAGTACCGTAAAAATCTTCTGTATTAAATTGATTAAATAATTGCTCTAATGGTTCTGTTTTAGCAACTTTGAAGTATATAACATTACTGATTGGAGCAAAATTAGATGCCTTTGTAGCATGTACTTCTACTGGTTTTATACTAGAAATTCGATTTTTCACTTCATCTTTAATTAAATTAAAATCATGATCATCGATTTCAAATTGAGGTTTAATCGTGATATGAGGCATTATTTGAGCATAATGATTGTCATATCGCTTGCGGTAAGCATTCACCTCATCTTGAAATGACTTTGACGGAACCAATGCTAATCCTAAAATCATTTAAATTCCTCCTTTGTTTAACTTATTCCTATTATATCAAAACTTTTTGAAAACCGTTACTTTTATCATGAAAACAATTACATTTCTGAAATTAATAGATTTATCGTATTCAATAACCATTCGCTAACATACTATTTTATTTATATTACTTTATTAAACATATTTTCCATTTATTTGATTACTTAGAAATTGCAAGAGAATATCTCCTAGCAGTGGTTTCCATGATTTCCAATGATGTCCACCCTTAAATTCTTTATAGAAATATTCAATATTACCTTCTTTAATCAGTTGGTTCAATTCGCGGTTAGGTGTTAAAAAGTTAGCTCTTTTACCATTAGTTGGTAAAATAAAATCTTCTTCTTCTAAACCAATGGCATGCCATATCGTCAATTGATCTTTATTCATACATGTATCAAATTTTTGCTTAATATTTTCATTATACATTGGGCTCAATAACGCAACTTGACTAAATATAGTTGGATAAGTCATTGCAGTCATCAAAGCGATACTTCCTGCTAAACTATCTCCAATAAGTAACCTTGTATTACCTACTTTATAAGTTGGAAATGTCGCATCGATATAAGGAAGAATTTCTTTTCCCATTGCTTTAATGGTTAAATTAGAACGACGTCCTGAAGGATGAAATTCTTCCCTACGTTTTTCAACATCTTCGTAATGGAATCCTACTATAATTGCACGTTGTATTGATTGCTCTTCACGTAACTGTTCATATATACGTTGTATTCTACCAAATCTAAAAAAATCTAAACCATCAAAGCAAAAAATCAACTGATATTTAAATAAGTTTGTATAATCCTCAGGTAAATAAACCGATAATATTACATCTCTATTTAAAATATCACTATGTATTATTTTTTTATTAATCTTACCTACTTTAAACTCCGACATAAACCGATGCTCCCTTGTAATGTTAATACTATTGTATCAATACTTATAATACTTTTAAATTTATAGCAAGCTCGTATACAAATTAATTTCATACTAGTTTTTTCATTTTATTAAAAATACAGTGCATTCAGTTATATTGTAAAAGTATTTACTCTTTTTAATGACTGAGTTTTGATATATACTTATTGAGTATGAAAAAGAATAAAATAGGAGGATCACAATCTATGTTCAATAAGGTTTGGTTTAGAACAGGAATATTTTTTATTATGCTGTTCATACTCATCAAACTATTTATGGAAGTACATGAAGTATTTGCTCCAATAGCTACTATCATTGGTTCAGTCTTCCTTCCATTTTTAATTAGTGGATTTCTCTTTTACATATGTTTACCTTTTCAAAACATATTAGAAAAGTGGGGCTTTCCACGTTGGGCTAGTATAACAACAATATTCATAGGATTAATAGCTATCATCGCTATTGTGGTATCATTTATAGCACCTATCATTATTTCCAATATTAATAATTTAATTAAACAAACACCATCATTACAAAGAGAAGCCGAACAATTAATTAATTTCTCGTTAAGACAAATGGATAAATTACCAGATGATGTCACACATCGTATTAATAAAGCAGTTAAATCCATGGGAGATGGTGCAACGTCTATTTTATCTAATTCAGTGTCATATATTACGTCTTTCATCTCAACTGTATTTTTATTAATAATGGTGCCTTTCTTCCTGATATATATGCTAAAAGATCATGAAAAATTTATCCCAGCAATCGGTAAATTTTTCAAAGGAGAACGTAAAGTTTTTGTTGTAGATTTATTAAAAGACTTAAACTTCACTTTAAAATCATATATTCAAGGTCAAGTGACAGTTAGTATCATCTTAGGTATTATTTTATATATAGGTTATACGATTATAGGATTACCATATACGCCTTTATTAGTATTATTCGCCGGCGTAGCTAACTTAATACCATTTTTAGGTCCATGGTTATCTTTTGCACCGGCAGCGATACTAGGTATTATTGATGGTCCTTCAACTTTTATTTGGGTATGTGTCGTAACATTAATCGCACAACAACTTGAAGGTAACGTGATAACTCCTAATGTAATGGGTAAATCATTAAGCATTCACCCATTAACTATTATTGTGGTTATACTTGCAGCTGGAGATTTGGGTGGATTCACACTCATTCTTGTTGCAGTTCCATTATACGCTGTAATCAAAACATTAGTGAGCAACATTTTTAAATATCGTCAACGTATTGTCGATAAAGCAAATAGTAATGTTAAAGATTAATAATAGCTATCATCATAAGATTGAAAATTATACCACCAATTCAAGCCAAGGACATAATTAGATGTCCTTGGTTTTTTTAGACACGAAAGCAATGAAACATGTCCTCTTATAGAGCTCCGTCATTTCTACTGTTTATATGGAATTATGCATTTAATAAAATTTTTAATCTCCGATACATTTCTAACAACAAAATAAATAGTGTCATCTAAAATCGATATTTATACATTAAATATATTATAAATATCAAAGCAACATTGACGATTGTCAATTTATTTTTTGAATAATTAAATGTCAAAACGCATTCTTATACACAAAAACAGGGATGATTTTTAATTTCAAATCATCCCTGTGCACCAATTGTGAGATTATACTATCTGACTTTTTAATTTATCAATAATTATTTAATTGCGTGGAATCCACCATCAACGTGGATGTTCTCTCCAGTTACACCACTTGAAAGATCACTTAATAAATACGCAGCCGTCTTACCTACTTCTTCTTGATCAACGTTGCGTTTTAAAGGTGCTCTAGCTTCAATTTCTTTAAGAATTGTATTAAATCCACCTACACCTTTAGCGCTTAAAGTACGAATTGGCCCTGCAGAAATTGCGTTGACACGAATATTATCTTCACCTAAGTCTAAAGCTAAATATTTAACATTCGCCTCTAAACTTGCTTTAGCTACACCCATAACATTATAGTTTTGAACTGCTGCCTCACCACCAATATAAGTCGTCGCAACAATACTTCCACCTTCAGGCATAAGTTTTTTGGCTTCATGAGCTACGAGAGTAAGTGAATATGAACTAATTTCTTGTGCAAGTAAGAAACCTTCGCGAGATGTTTCTGAAAATCGACCTCGTAAATCTTCCATATTGGCAAATGCGATTGAATGATAAACACCATCTATCTGGCCTACATCTTTTCCGATTTGAGCAAAACCATTAATGATATCCTCATCATTTTGAACATCAATTTCATAGAGATAATGTTCAGATTGATTTAATTGTTCTAATAATTTTTCTAATTCTTTACGACTACGCTCTTTACGATATGTAAATACTAGTTTAGCACCTAATCGATCTAATACTTTAGCGACGCCAAATGCGATACTACGTTTATTCGCAATACCCATAATGACGTAGGTTTTATTTTCTAGATTTAACATGATAGTGTCTCCTTAATTTAAATTGATTATTACTACAGGCTGGCTAACTTTAAGTTTACTAACCCTTTATACCCTTAATAGTTTAACATTTTTAGTACCTGATTATAAAGCAAAATAAAATGGCCACAATAATCATATTCATTGTATATTTTTAACGGTTTACGAACAAAATTTACCAAACTTATTATATTATAGGTAACCTCTGATAATTATGACTTATGTTAAATCAGTCCGTAACTATCTTTTTTGTTGAACAGTCCCACGTTTAATATCTTCATCCAAATTACCCATCATCTCTTTAAATAATTCTTGAAATCTTGTTTCCTCTTGATCAGAATAGCCTTCAAAAACGACTTTATCGATATTTTCTTCGTTAAAATAGTATATTTGATCTTCTACGACACCGACAGGATAATTACATGCTGAATAATCAAATATATATTTTTGATTATCTATATCTACAATAGGTCCTCGATTGATAATCATTAACTTTTGGGAACCTTCTTTTAAATATATGATACTTCCTATTGTTTCCACTTTATCCCACCTATCTTCCTATATTTTTAATTTTGGCATGTACTTTTCTATCAGAAATTGAAATCATATTTAAAATAGTAAATAGAAATAGCATACCTATCCAACCAATATATACTAAAATATTTTGTTTTTCCTCAAAAATCATTTGTAAAGGTGCAATTGATAAAAACAGCATCATAAAATAGCCGAAAACTACTATTATCATATTTTTAAATGATGGTATCAATATTACTCTTTGTTTACTCTTTTTATTAAATACTGGGTGATTTAACTTCTTTCTTATAGATAAACGAAGTGTGATTACAGCAACAAAGCCAATTAAAAACATAAAAAATATCCCGATTCGATTAATATTAATATCCATATAACCTACAAAACTTCTTAATAGCACACTGATAGTGACCCCAATGCCACCAGCCAGGATACCTTGACTCTTTTGTCCCCCATTATTAAATATATTTATATTATTGAACTCTTGATAAGTCAATTCTGTGAATTTAATAGGTATAAACCAATTTAACATTGGACATAAATATGAATACCAATTTTGTTCTAAATCGACCATTAAATATCGATTATCTTTTTGAATGATTTTATATCGAGGATTTTTATATATTGTATATATATTATCCATTTATTTTCACCAACTCCATTTCATTGGATTTACAACTTTTTTGACATTATTGACAGCTTCACCAACATTTTTTTCGACTTTTTTGGCTTTATTACTAATATAATCAGTACTATTTTTCACAGTTTTTGCAACCTCTTGAGAACTATCCTGCAATTTGTTTTTTATATATAATGCGCCTTTTGCTTCTAAATCAATTTGCTTAGTTTTAAAATCAATATATTTATCAATTCCTTTATCAATTTGATGACCAGCCCAGTCAACTTTGTCTTTAGTACCTAAAAAATTAGTTTGATATGCTGAATCAACAACTACTGCTGCAAGAGTACCAGCAGCGATTCCTCCGGCTATTGCCCAACCAACGGGATTAGAAGATAATGCTAATCCTACTATCACACTGGCACCCACCCCAGCACCAGTCGTAAGGCCATTATGTGCAGTCGCTTCTCCAATTGTTTTATTATTGTTAGCTAAATCATCATACATACCTAAACCGAAGCTAACGCCCATTGTAGTATAACCACCTGCTTTACCAATATTACTTACTAAACGTCCATGCTTTATCATTTGGTTTCCTGATTTATTGGTGACTTGAACAAAGCTGTTTTTACCGTTGGGGCCTTTAAACCCACCGTAAGTATTTAATACACCAGCAAACTTTTGCATATTAAAACCAACTTGTTCTACACCATTAGTAGTAATATCAAGACCTAAATCTCTAGTAATTGAATCTTTATTTTGTATCATATATTCTTTTAAGTTTTTAGGAACATCTTCTTTGGGATGGCTTTGTGCGTATCCCATAACTATCTGTAAATCATTCTTACTTAATTTCTTACCATCTTTGGCTTTCTGATTGATCTTATCCATTCTTACTTCTAATGCTTTTTGCTGGCTGACTTTAGCCCATTCCATATCTTTGCCTGCAGGAATATTAAATGCTTGTTTTCCTGGATCCCATGCAGTTTTAGCTTGGTTAATGCCTTGTTGTACTTTTTTCTGGAACGATTCGACATCTTTAAATATATTTGATGATTTTGCATCAAATTGTCTTAGTTTACGTAATTTTTCTTCTAGTTCTTTCTTTTGTTGCTCTAAACTACTGATCATTTGATCATTACCAGATAATAAACTAATATTTTTAGAGGATTTGTGTTTAAGTGACGCATTCATCGCCTCTAATTGAGAAACTTGCTTTTCTAATTCTTCAATGTCTTGAATTAATTCAGATTCTTTTAAACTCTGGCTATCAACTTCTGATTGATATTTATCCACAAAATCATTGCAAGCTTGTTCAGTCAGTTCTCCAAGCGTTTTAATACTTTCTGTAAGGGGTGCAATCACAGACGAAAAGAATTGTTTCCCAGAATCATAAGCTCGGCCTTGTAGTTCACTTGCACCAACAAATTGCATAATGGCTTTTTGAAGACTGTCATACCCGCTTGAAATACTTTTCACTGTACTTTCAACATCAGAAGACTGACCTTTAGACTTACCTACGTACATATCAATACTCATGCATATGTCCCCCTTCCTGTTCTTTTTGCATTTCAATATTTCTATATTTTTCTATATCTTCAATGTCTTCATTGGTTAGACGTATCTTTCTATCAATTTCACTTTGTTGTTCAAATAAGGCACTCATTACTTGTCTCTGTCCAGACTGAAACAGATCATTATTCTCTTCAATGCGACTGAACATATCACTTTCATAATACCTTTCAGCTAAGTGTCGATATAATCCCGTTGTTGAAGTTGTAAATTCATGATAATCATCTAACCATCCATTTATTTGTTTCTTTTCGTTTAATAATTCATTTACCTGTTCTTTTTTCACAATAATGATCTGGTTATACTCATCAACTTTATTTGTCATATCATCATCCCTTTAGTTTTTAGCAATATCATTGCCTATAGATTGATCAATTTGTTCAAAAGATTCTCCGACATTTTGAATATTTTTACTCGCTTTTTCTATCACTTCAGATACCGATTGATTCATTTTGATTAAATCATCCATAGCGTTATGCGCATTTGTATTACCTTTTACAGTTGTACTATTATCTTTAGAAGGCTCAGACACACTCTCACATTGTTCTATCGCACTTTGTAATGATGAAAATATTTGATTAGTTTGACTTGAATCACTCTTAATTTTTCCCATGAATTGAATCACAGCCTTTGTATTAAAAATTATTAATTATATGTTTTTACAATTGGTTATATTATATCATTTATAGATATATATCGGTATTTTCAATATCAAAATTTCTGTACAAATCAGTCCTTTTCACGTTTAACACTATATATTGTTTGCATTGTGGTATTCACTTCTTTCGTAATTTTACTAATCACTTTATTCTCTTTTAACATTTCTACGACTCGATGATAAACAATTCTTTTCTGGGGATTTTTTGCACTCGGAGAATACAATAATGGCCATCCTTTATACACACCTTTTTTTGCAACGTGAATACCTTGTGCTTGTCGACGTTTACTTTCATTTCGTTCTTGCTCTGAAATCATTGACAAAATTTAAACGATTAAATTTTTCATAAACTTATCCAATAATAGCTTGCCAATGACTTCATCCATCCTAGGCAAGCTGGTAATCATCAATTGAACCTCTTTGTCTTTTAAATAATTAACGGTATGAATCACTTTATCATAATTCCGTCCCAAACGGTCAATAGACTCTACAACAAATCTATCTCCCTTTCTCACAAAATTAAGTGCTTCTAGAAATATAGGTCTGTTTTCTACTGACTTTCCCGATCTTTTTCTGTAAATATTTTTTCTAAGCCAAATGTTTTCAAATTAGCTAGCTGTCTTTCTAAATTTTGGTTTATAGATGATACTCTCGCATAACCAACAATCATTAAATTTTACCTTTCTAATTTTATATATAATGCAAAAAATCTATACAATAGGATGTAGTTTGGTATTTTTATTTCTTCGTTTAGTTATAGATATTTGAGCAGTTTAAATTACTAAAAAGCACAAAGGTTTGCAAAATTAAAAAGTGCCAGACGTGTCATTGCCATTGATCATGTTGAGCATAGATTAGCTCATACCGAGAAATATAACGGTGCTGAGGTTTATAATTTTTCAAAAGAAGATGACGTAGGAAAACTATTACATGAAACAACACGCGGTGGTGCAGATGTTGTTATAGATTGTGTCGGAATAGATGAACAAGTAGTTCAAGATGACTTAGAAGTTAGCTCAAATTCAATACAGAGAGGAAATATCAGCCCAATTGTTACGGCAACAGAATCAGTGAGAAAATATGGAACAATCCAATTGATAGGTGTCTATGGAACTGCAGCTGATAACTCCCAATTAGACTTAATATTTAATAGAAATGTTCAAGTGAAAAGTGGACAAGCGCCAGTTATTCATATGATGCCAAAACTTTATGACATGATTAAAATAAAGTCTTTGATCCAACAGAAATTATCACTCATACTATGCCTTTAAAATATGTAAAAGAAGTTATGATATCTTTGATCAGAAAAAAGATAATAATGTTAAAGTCATTTTAAAACCACAATAACATATAGATAAAGACGCCTTACTTTGAATAACTCATTCAAAGTTGAGGCGTCTTTTACATATATATTTAAATTTTAACATTTTTATATTTAGAAATTTTTTCCAGAAATTCATCCCCCCAATCACAAATTGCATAAACTACTTTATCTAGTGTTTTCCTATGTTCGTTAACTTATACTCAACTTTTTGTGGAACTACTGGATTGACAATTCTTTCAATAATTTCATCATGTTCTAATTCTCTAAGCTGTCTAATAAGCATTCTTTAATTAATCTCAGGCAACAATTTTTCAAAAACACTAAGTCGTAAAACTTCTGTTTGTAATAACTGATATATGATAGGTGTTTTCCATTTTCCTCAAATAACAGATAAAGCTAAATCTTTAGATGTATAAAATTTCTTGTTATGATGTTCAACATTTTTATATTGAAAGAACCTAGGATGAGAAAAGAGTTGATTGAATATAATAAATATAAACTCATCCAACTCTTCTATTTTTACTGTTTGATATAGCGTTTCAAGTGTTTAGATGTCAATGTTTCTGAACTATCAATGAAGTTTTTAGGTGTTCCACTAAATTGGACCTTTCCGCCATCCAATCCTGGGCCTGGGCCGACATCGATGATCCAATCTGCTTCACACATAATCGATAAATTATGTTCAATCAAAATAACAGTATTGTTTTGATCAATTAAATCATCAAAACACTCCATCAATATAGGGATATCCGATTCATGTAGGCCTGTAGTTGGTTCGTCAAAAATAAAAATACTATTCTTTATCTCTTCATCTAAATGTTGTCCTAGTTTCACGCGTTGAATCTCTCCACCAGACAAAGTGGATAAAGGTTGTCCTAGTGACATATAATTCAAACCTGTCTTACTTACAGATTGTAATTTTGACTTAATATCATTCTTTTTATCAAAGAAAATGATACCTTCGTCAACCGTCAAATTGAGAACATCGGCAATTGAATACCCGTCTATGGTAGCATCTAATACTTCTTGTTTATAACGTTTGCCATGACAAACTTCACATGTCTGTGAAAAATCACCCATAAAAGCAAGTTCCGTTTTAATATAGCCCTTTCCACCACAATTTGGACAGGCACCTTTTGAATTATAACTAAACATAGCTTTATTTAAGCCTGTTTCTTTACTGAAATAGCTTCTTACACTATCAAAAACACCTAAATACGTTAATAGATTAGATCTATTAGATCCTTGAACTGCTTTTTGATCAATAAAGATTGTATGGTCATTATTTTCAAAACCTGCTTTAACAAGGGTACTCTTACCTGAACCAGCAACACCTGTTAAGACTGTTAATACGTGTTTAGGTATAGACGTTTTTACGTTATTTAAATTGTTTTGTGTCACAGGACCGATATTATAAAAGTGGTTAGCTTCACGAATATTCTCTTTTAAATTATGTTTGTTACGTAATGCGTTACCTGTCGAAGTATTTGAAGATAGTAATTCATTATATGTTCCTTCAAATGTGATTTCACCGCCGTTTTTTCCTGAACCTGGCCCCATATCTATGATATAGTCTCCTTCTTTAATGACATCGGGATCATGTTCAACAATTAACACAGTATTACCTTTTTCTTTTAATGATTTTAAAATTTCATTGATTTTAGCTATATCTTCCGGATGCAAACCAACACTTGGTTCATCTATAATGTAAACTAAATCCGATAAAGAACTATTTAAATGACGTATTAATTTAAGCCGTTGCGCTTCACCGCCTGATAATGTCGTTGTTACACGGTTAAGCGTTAAATAACTTAATCCAATATATTCTAGTGCTTCTAACTGCTTTTTGAGAGGATCAATAATATATTTGGCTGTTGGATCCTCTAATTTATTAAGAAACTCTAAATTTTCCTTAATTGTCATTTGTGTGAAATCAGAAATATTTTTACTCATAATTTTAGAACTTAATATTTTCGAGTTTAGACGTTGACCTTTACATGTTGGACAGATTTTATTATTTACTACATTTTTAAGATGTTTGGCGTAGCGTTTCTTATTAAATTCTTTATCACCTAAAAATATTCTACTGAATCTAGGTATTAGTCCTACATATTTAGCTGACTTTCTCCATTCTTTAGGAGGATTTTTTAATGTCATTGGCTCTTGATATAAAAACAATTCTAATTCATCTTTTGTATAATCTTTCAATTTTTTATTATTATCAAATAAACCACTATCTCGATAGGCTTTACCACGCTCTTTGTCTGGTCCAAAAGAAGGAAAGTCTATTGCACCTTCATTTAAAGACTTATCCCAATCTAGCAATTCATCTAAGTTAATGTCTTCAATATATCCTAATCCCTCACAAGTTTTACACATGCCCTTAGGACTATTGAAGGAATATGCATCTGAATAACCAACAAACGGTTCGCCTATTCTAGACCACAGTAATCTAACAGAGGCATATATATCCGAAACTGTTCCTACCGTGGAGCGAGAATTCCCATTGAATCTTTTCTGATTAATCGTCATTGCTACAGGAAGATTTTTAATTTTCTTTACTTTCGGTCTGGGTTGTTGATTTAAATGAAATTGAATATAACTAGAATAACTTTCATTTAGTAGCTGTTCAGACTCCGCAGCAACAGTATTAAACACTAAAGATGATTTCCCTGAACCAGAACGACCTGTAAATACCGTTACTAAGTGTTTTGGGATATTTACATCTATGTTTTTCAAGTTATTTTGTGAAGCACCTGTAATATTAATAAAATCCATTAATTGTCCTCCCTTTATAAACTTTATAACATTGATTATTGCATATTAATTAAGGATTAACTACTCATTCAAAACACGACAACTTTAGGTCTTTTATATTACAAATTATTCCACCAATTCAATCCGTCTTCACTAAGTAATTTTTCACTTTCTTTAGGCCCATAGCATCCAGAGGCATAATTAGGAAACTGTGGCTGTTCTTGTTTCCATACATTTTCAATATCATCAATAAATTTCCAAGAATTTTTAATTCTTCCCAATGCGTAAATTTTGTTTGTTCTCCAATTAATGTATCGTAAATAAGATTTTCATATGCATCAACTGTGTTCATTTTATCTTTAATCGGCATAGTATAAGAAAGCTTCACTTTTTGCATTTCATTATTTTGATTACTTTTCTTACCATTCACACATAAAGAAAATCCTTCATTAGGTTGTACGTTGATGACTAATAAGTTTGATGCATTCTGTTCACAATTAATATAATAAAATTGCATTGGATTTTTTAAACTCTATAACGATTTGGATAGATTTTTTTCATTCTTTTTTCTGTACGAATATAAAATGTAACACTAGCCCATTTAGAGTTTTCAATTTCTATTTTACCTGCCACAAAAGTTTCAGTATTAGATTGTGAATTTACATTAGGTTCATTTCTATATGCAGGAACGAACTCATTATTCATCATTCCCCCATCATATTGACCACGTACGAAACTTTCTTTAATTTCATTTGGATTAAAACATTTCAAGGATTTTAAGACTTGAACTTTTTCTTTTCTTATATCACTACTTTTTCTACTAATTGGAGGTTCTATTGCAAGTAATTAAACCATTTGTAATAAATGATTTTGAACCATGAATTTTAGGGCGCCGCTTGATTCGTAGTAAGCACCACGATCTTCTATACTAATCGTTTCTGAAGAAGTTGCTTGTATATTGGAAATATACTTATTATTCCAAAATGGTTCAAATATAGTGTTTCAAAATCGTAGACGTTCAATATTTTGAATCATTTCTTTACCTAAATAGTGACCAATTCCAAATATTTCTTCTTCTTTAAAAGACTTTCTTATTTGATTATTTAATTTTTTTGCAGATTTTAAATCATCACCAAATGGTTTTTCTATAATTATTCGCATTAACCCTTTTACGTTCGTTAATCCAGACTCTTTCAAGTGGTTTGTTTCAACTCCAAAAAATTTAGGGGACATTGCAAGATAGAACAATCGATTTTCTTTTAGGTCAAACTTATCATCTAGTTCTAAACTCATTTCCAAAAATTTTTGGTAGCTATCTTTACTATTAGCGTCCTGTTGTTTATAAAATAAACGTTTTAAAAACGCACCAATTTCCTTTGAGTTTTCAATATTATTTTGAATAGCATTTTTGACTTTTTCTCTAAATTCATCAGTAGTTAACTCATTTAAACCACTGCCAATAATTGTTAGTGAATTTTCAAAGTATCCTTTTTGAAACAAATTATAAATAGATGGGAAAAATTTTCGATAGCTTAAATCACCTGTTGCTCCAAAATAAAGAGCTTCTTATTCAGTAGAAACAAAGTATAAAGCCGTTGAAATGAAAGCAGCAGGATTTTCAACAAAAGAAATTTTGAAAGTATTAAATGTTAGAAATAGAACACAAGTAAAAACTTGGTGGCTATGGTATCAAAATGAGGAAAGTATGTTTGTTTCATATCTTTATCCTCAGTCATTAATTATTTGTCTATCTTTGCATTTCTCTACTAACCAGTGTTATAATCTAGATAATGAAAATGATTAGCAATTAATGCACCAATCCCCACACTACTGCAATAGTGTGGGGATTTTTATGTGTGTCTATGGTTGCCTATTTATTATTGCAATTACATAGCCAATGAGTAAATAATGCAATAATACAACTACTGAGGACTGTGGTCGTGATGCGAACGAAAATGATTAGCAATTAATGCACCTCCTCTCTTCGTCAATTGACGCCTGAGAGATAGGCGACTCATATATTATATCATCTCTGAATATTCGATAATAGA